>CAZKSG010000083.1:0-18389 GCA_964555335.1 uncultured Anaerolinea sp. | reverse complement strand
CAGAATGCCAAACTGGATGCCTATCTTGCCAAACGTTTCCAGGGTGACTTCACCATGGCAGGTATCAAATTCTGGGCAGACATGAAGGGACTGGATGAGTCATTCTTAGAAAAAGCGGCGCAGTTTAAACAGATCGTGCCGATCTTTACCAATGTCATCTTCGATACCAGCCAGCCACATGCCAATACGGTCTTTGAAGATATGTTCGATTGGCTGGACATGGTGCATGAGATCATCCGTGAGCATCGCGACACGTTGTTCGTCATCCGTGCCCACCCCGATGAGACGCGCATGCGCAAGTCCAGCCGCGAAACGGTCGAAGGGTGGGTATCCAGCCGCGGCGTGGACAAAGAGCCGAATGTCGTTTTCGTGGGTCCGCGTGAGACGCTGAGTTCGTATGAGTTGATCCAGAAGTCCAAGTTCGTGATGATCTACAATTCCACTATCGGATTGGAGGCATCCATCATGGGCGCGGCGGTCTTGTGCGCGGGCAAGGCGCGCTTCACACAATATCCCACTGTGTTCTTCCCGCAGACGGTGGAAGATGTAAGAAGAAAGACGAAAGAATTTTTGGATGCAGAAAAGATCGAAGTCCCTGCCGAGTTCAAACGCAACGCGCGCAGATTCTTGTATTACCAGTTGTATCGCACGTCGTTGCCATTCGGAGATTTCCTGGAGCCATCCGTGCGGACAACGCAGACTCGTCTGAAAACATTTTCACTGGACAAGTTGTTGCAGTCCGATGCGGTAAAAGTGATTTTGGATGGGGTGTTAAATAACGGCGATTTCCTTCTGAAGGAATAATTTTCAGTAAGAAAACAACCCATCTCTTTTAAGAGAGGGGCAGAGGTGATGTCTATTACCACGGCAGTGGGTTGCCTTCGATCTCATTCGTCCAAAGATCGCGCATGGCTTGAACCGTCTCTGCGCTGAGTTCTTTATCTGCAGCGGCAAAGTTATCCAGCGCCTGCGCCACACTCTTCGCTCCGGGGATGACGGTCGAGACCTGCGGCTGTGCCAGCACGAATTGCAGCGCAGCATGTGCCATGCTTCTCTTGTCGGGGATGAGCAAGGCAAACTTTTCGACGAGATCACTGCGGCGTGCCAGCACTTCTGGTGACCAGCGATCCCGCACGCCATCAAACTTGTGACCGGCGCGATACTTGCCTGAAAGCCAGCCTGAGTCGAGTGGCACTTTGATGATCAAGCCCATGCCGTGTTCCTGCGCTTTGGGGTAGGCGGGCAGTGTCTCTTGATATAAGGCATTGAAGAACACCTCCGCTGCCTGACTCTTGGTCGTGCCCAACACCAGTTCCAACTCGATACGCCAATCGAGCGACACTCCATAGGCGCGGATAAGTCCCTCGGTTTTGAGCCTCTCGAATTCCTCATAGTGCGCCGCGACTCGACCATCCATCATCTCGCGCGGCGGATTGTGCATCAACACGATATCGAGATAATCGGTCTGCAGCCGCTTCATACTGGCTTCCAATGACGGGCGGATGGACTCGGCCCGCCAGTCCGTCGCACCTTCTGCGGTGTGACCGAACTTGGTGCAGATGACTACACCCTTGCGCACGGACTTCAATCCCTGCCCGAGCAACTCTTCGCTTCTTCCTCCGCCGTAGCCGGGCGCGGTGTCGAAGAAGTTACACCCCGCCTCGAGCGACGCCTGCACAATCTTCAGCGCTTCGTTCCTATCACTGACTCCCCAATCGGGATTTGCCAACTGCCACGCCCCGAGTCCGATCTCGGAGACGTTCATGCCTGTATTCCCAAACGGACGATTTTTCATGATGTTCCTCGATTGTTGTGGAATGGTTGCAAGTGTACATCCAACCATGGATGTTACGTCAAGGTTTGAATTCTTCATAAACTCATCTAATCTGTTTTGGTTATAATCATCCGGGTAATCTACTCCCCAGGATTTTTTCATGACGCTCTCAGCAAAAGCAAAACAAATCATTCCCGTTATCGGCTTGCTCATCTTTTTGGCAGGCGTGAGTCTGTTCACGTATCTTGGACTGTATAACCGTTACTGGGCGGATGACTGGTGCTACAACGCGGACTTTCGGAACAAGGGGTTTATCGAAACCGTGGCAGGTTATTCCTATGATGTAACGTATACGCCCAGCCGTTATTCGGTCACGATCTTTGCCGGGTTGATCCAGGCCTTCGAAGTGTTGGGCGTTCAACTGATGACCCCGTTGACGATCCTCTTTTGGGTCGCAGGATTGATCTATCTTTTTTACAACCTCTCCCTCATGATGAAGTATAAACTTTCGAGGACTGCGATTGTGTTGTTCTCCTCCTTGATCGTCTATTTCTCCATTTATTTCAGTGACCACATTTACCAATCCCTATATTGGCGCACAGGGATGCTTACCTACACATCGCCGATGGTCTTCCTCACCTGGATCTTTGCGATCATCACCGCGCAAAGTCTGCGCGAAAAGCCGTCTTTGTGGTTGACCGCTCTTGTAGGAGTGCTTGCCTTCCTCGGCGGTGGATTCTCGGAAGCAGGAACAGCCGTAATGGTCTCTTCTCTGGGACTGTATGTGGTGTTCGCTGCGTTCATGGCATATCGATATAAATCTCCATGGGCAGTGAAGTCGCTCGTCGTGGCGGCTGTTGCGTTGTTCTTTGCCCTAGTTGCAATGGCAATGCTGATCTTTGCGCCGACCACCCAGATCCGCAAGGGACGGTACGGTGAACCCGCCAGCCTGCCGTTGTTGGTGCAATTGCTGTTCAACTTCACGTATGCCTTCTTCGTCGCTGTGGTGAAGAACTATCAATATCTTTTGATCTTCGGCATTTCGTCCCTGCTTGGTATTGTCTGGCATGCCTCCAGCGGCCGAAGCTCAAAACCCGTCAACACATTTTTGATCGCCGCCATGATTTTTGTCCTTGCGGCGGTCTTTGTGGCTGCATCGCTTGCGCCAAGTGCCTATATTGAAAAAGGGATTCCTGCGCCGCGCACGATGATCATCCCTCGCTTTGTTGTCGTGTTTGCGCTGGTCGCAGCAGGCTGGTTCATTGGGATTACACTGCGCGAACTGGTCACAGTGAAATGGCTTGAGTCTGTCGCATTGGTATTGCTTGTGCTCGTTTATATCTTCCCTGTCTACTCGCTGACTGTTACTTCACAGAAGGTCCCGGTCTATCAGCAAAGGACCGAACTGTGGGACATTCGCAACGCGGTCATCCTGGATGCCATCAACAAGGGGGATGAGAGGGTGGAAGTCCTGGGGATCGATGGACAGCCCATCGGCGGGATCCGCGACTTCGACCCGGCTGGCAAAAAAGGATTTTGGATCAGCCAGTGCGCCATGGATTACTACGGGATTCGGTTCAGGATTCTGGTACCATAGCTCATCGCGCCTCGCGGGGACCGAAACCCTTTCCGCTTAATAAGCATTTTATCTCTCATGTCTACTCTGGATCATGATCAAAAAATTTAACCTGTATCCCTTCCTCTTCACGCTCTTTCCGATCCTGTCGTTAACTGCGTACAACATCCGCCAGATTTTCATCAGCGAGATGGTACGTCCACTGGTATTTTCACTTTTGCTTGTCGCGATTATTTTTGGATTCCTGTATTTGCTTTGGCACGATGGGAACCGGGCTGCCATTCTGACGACATTCCTGCTGCTGCTGTTCTTTTCCTACGGGCAACTGTATTCATCTCTTGAAGGAAGCTCGGCTTTGGGACGGCACCGTATTTTGTTGCCATTGTTTGGAGTCCTTGGCTTGGTATCGATCGTATGGATTGCAAGAACCAAAATCAAATTCGATCAAATCAGATACGGGCTTAACCTGCTCTCGATCTTTCTGCTGATTTACCCTGTGTTCACGATCTCGTCCGTCCTTGTCCAGCAGGCAATTTCCGATTATTCATCGAGAAAGGCTGATGTGACCGTTGATGTAGTGAATACGAATCAACCGGATGTGTATTACATTATTCTGGACGCGTATGGACGGCAGGATGTGTTGTTGCGTGAATTTGGTTTCAATAATAGCGAATTTTTGAGTGCCCTGCGTGAACGCGGTTTCTACGTGGCAGATTGCAGTCAGAGCAATTACGCCCACACACTTTATTCATTGAGTTCGTCACTTAATTACAACTACCTCGATACCATCGGCGTGACAACCGAATCCCAACGCATCACGGCGCTCAAGCACGGCACGGTGCGGTCCACATTTGAGTCGCTTGGTTATAAGATCGCTGCCTTTCCCACAGGCTGGAGCATGACCGAATGGACCGACGCCGATGTGTACACTCAATATGGGCAGTCGTTCGTCACATTGACCGAGTTCGAGACACTCTTTCTCGATACGACCCTGTTGCGTGTGGTAACAGACTATGACCGTTCCAATGATAGCCCCGAGCGCTTCAATGCCGCACGACGCATGCGGGTCTTGTCCCTGCTCGAAGCGCTGAAGGGTATTCCGCTACGCGATGGAAACTATTTTGTCTTTGCACACTTTGTCGTCCCGCATCCACCATATTCGTTCGGACCCAACGGCGAAGTGATACAGATCAATACGAACAAGGCATCCTATAAGCAGATCAGTAATGCTTATATCAACCAGATCACTTTTATTAACGGGCAGATCCTTCAAGTGGTGGATACGATCCTGCGCGAGTCTGAAACCCCACCGGTGATTATTATTCAAGGTGATCATGGACCTCCGCCTGATCTCACCAATTCGCCCGAAGTCAAAATGCCTATCCTGAACGTGTACTACCTGCCTGGGTTGGATGTTCAAAAGGTACTCTATCCATCCATCTCGCCGGTAAATACCTTCCGCGTGGTGCTGGATGGTTACTTCGGAATGAACCTGCCTCTGCTGGAAGACAATTCCTATTTTGCTCCCAATTCAAACCATACAAGACTAAGCCCTGTTCCCAATTACTCGTGCCCGGCGCAGTAGAGTGGGGAATCTCTGGATTCTGGGACCCGGTCATCCTGTTGAAAGAACCGTTTCAGTCCCATTCTAGGTCTGTTTAAATCGGACAATTATGGTAGAATAAATAGAACATTTTTTCTAGTCCGAATGGAAGGAGATTCTTATGGGTAAACAGGTTATGGTGCTTGTCGGAACGCAAAAGGGCGGCTTTATCTTTCGCAGCGATGCAAAGCGAAAAAAATGGCAGGTCGATGATATTCAATTCAAAAGTTGGAATGTAATGCACATCCAGATAGATCCACGCGATGGACGTTTGCATGCCGCGACAAGTCATTTTGTGTACGGTCCCACCACCCATTACTCGGATGACCTCGGCAAAACATGGACCCAGGCAAAACAGGTGCCGCTTCTTACGCGCCCATCCAAATCGGGGCGTCCCGCTGGAACGGTGGATGAAGCGTTTCGTTCGGAGGGCGGCGAGAGCATCCAAAATGTGCCCGAGAAAATGAATAAGGTCTGGCACATCAAACCGGGACGTGAGAGCGAACCGGGCGTGTTGTACGCGGGAGCGCAACCCGCCTCTTTGTTTGTTTCACGTGATCGCGGTGAGACTTGGGAGTTGAACGATAGCCTGTACGATCATCCCCAGCGCGGGCAGTGGAATCCCGGTGCAGGCGGACTGACCCTGCATACCATTCTCCTTGACCCAACAAATTCGAATCGTATGTACATCGCCGTCTCGGCGGCGGGTTGTTACCGCACCGATGATGGCGGGCAGACCTGGGCCCCTTATAACAAGAATGTACGCGCCGATTTCATGCCAGACAAATTCCCTGAGTTCGGCCAGTGTGTACACAAGATGGCCATGCATCCGTCAAACCCGAACTTGATCTATCAGCAGAATCACTGTGGGGTTTATCGCAGCGATAATGGCGGCGAAGATTGGATCGACATTGGGGATGGGAAATTGCCGGCCCGCTTTGGGTTCCCCATTGCCGTGCATCCCACGGACCCAAACACAGCCTATGTGGCTTTGGAGGAAAGTGATGAGTTCCGCATGAGTGTGGATGGGCAGTTCTCGGTCTGGCGTACTCGCGATAAAGGCGACTCATGGGAACGCCTGACCAAGGGACTTCCCGAGAAGGCCCATCTGGTCGTTCTGCGTGAGGCGATGGGAACGGATACTTTCGAAGACGCGGGTATTTATGTGGGAACCCACACCGGGCAGTTGTTCTATAGTCGCAATTCCGGCGATTCGTGGGAGTTAATGGCAGATTTTCTGCCGCCGATCCAGTCAGTGGAGGCGGCGGTCGTGGAAGATTGATGTGAAAAGGCATCTTGCAAACGAGCAGGATGCCTTTTTAATTACACAACTGTAATGTATCTCATTATACATACCGACGTCCTGCATCCAGCAGTCAAATAATTTTTGTTCTGGAGAAGGAGTTGAGTATGAAGAGGAGTTTTTCAATTTTGATGATGGCTGTACTGCTGGTTTCCGCGTTCGGATTTAGCGCAAAACCCGCGTCTGCTGCCGGTGGTGCCATTAGTTATCGTGATGGACATTATGTACAAGGCAAGGGGGTCGCGTTCATTTTTGACGCATCTGGCTATAGAAACAAGGATATTAAGGGAGCAACGATCTACGTCGGTTCAGATTTTTTCGACCTTGGATGTGTTGTCGTCAAGAAAGAGAGCAAGATCGTCTGTGTAGTGCGCGGTGATATCACCGGATACGCCGGTCAGACAGGTGTTATTTTCCTTACTGGGCAGGTCTTTTATGTGATAATCCCT
Organism: uncultured Anaerolinea sp.; assembly: GCA_964555335.1. Classification (GTDB taxonomy): domain Bacteria; phylum Chloroflexota; class Anaerolineae; order Anaerolineales; family Villigracilaceae; genus Defluviilinea. The sequence continues at coordinate 11,684 of CAZKSG010000083.1, read as the reverse complement.
GGCCGTTCCAGTTCGGACAACGGTACTCTTTCGTGCCCTGAGGGTACGATTATGGGTGCAGATGTCACCTTCGAAACGGGTGGTGGAGATACTGTTACTTTCTTCGTTCCGGGATCGACAATTTCTGAAGTACAAAGTAATGCCAAGTCTTATATAGATGGTTCGGATATTGTGGGTATTCTGGACATTGGTGACCTTTATTGCAGCGAAGAGCAATTCTAAGTTTTACTGAAGCATGACGTACATATCCACCTTGAGGCTTGCCTCAGGGTGGATATCGTTTTAAACCAGCAGACTTGTCATGAGATTGCTCTGGGGGAATATTGTATAATGCGGCGTTGATATAGGAGAATCACATGCGAGAGAAATTTCCGTGGGCAAAGATGATCGTTGGCTATCTGCTGTATATCTTCTTTCACCAGATCTATGATATTGTCGGTAGTACGCTGGGCGCTCTGTTGGGCGAAGGTATCGAATCCATCTATGCTCACATGAAGATGTTGTTCTACGCTTATCTGATTTTAAGTGCTTTCGATTACTTTATGTTTCGCCGCAAAGGGGATGTTCCTGTTTCATTCTTTTACTCCCGCATGTTAATCCTCTCTGCTGTCCCGTGGATGATGATCATTATTTATTATGCGGTCCAGACAGTTGGTATTATTTTGCCTCACGCAGTGGATCTGACTTGGGCACTCATCGTCACCGCGTTCGGATTGTACTTCTCCATTCGCCTCGAAGATTCTTTGGATGGAATGGAATTGCGGCCGGCGCTTAAGGGCATGATCGTGCTGGCTTTTGTTTCTGCGCTCGTAACCTACATTGGATTTTCCTTCCACGTGCCGGATAATTTTTTCATCGCACCGGAATAAGGGTCATTCTCCGCTTCCAATCGGGACGTGGGCCGGGCTCCGTCCCGATTTTGTTTTCTCCGTCCACTATCTTTTTTCATCCGAAAAGATAGTATATATAGAGAGTTCTCTGAAAAGGTCCATGCATGGATGATCGAATCGCAATTTCCCGCATCAAACAAGGTGATTTTCACGGGTTGGAAGCGTTGATACAACGGTATCAAGCCTCGGCTGTGCATGCCGCGTATCTGATCGTCTATGACCGTGCGTTGGCAGAGGATATCGCTCAGATGGCGTTCGTCAAGCTGATGGAGCGCATCCACCAATTCGATGAGGAACGTCCCTTTGCCCCGTGGTTCTTTCGGATCGTGGTGAACGATGCCATCAAAGCTGCGAAGAAACAGAAGCGACAGGTTCCGTTGGATGAATTCGACGAACCGACAACACAACTGGCACAGTGGCTGGCGCATCCCGAGATGCAGCCCGAACGCATGATGGAACAAAAGGAACTGCGCGAGCACATCTTGAAGGCGATCCAAAGCTTGCCGCCCGACCAACGTGCCGTAGTGGTGATGCGTTACTTCCTCGATATGAGCGAAGCAGACATGTCATCGAACATGGACCGCCCGTTGAGCACCGTCAAATGGTGGCTAAGGGATGCACGCAAACGCCTGTACGACCTGATGAGCAATTCACGATAGGAGCCGAACATGGACAGGAAAACCATACAGTCCATTTTGCAGGATGCTGTGGAGCACGAAATTCCATCCTCACAGATCGATCTTCTGCCTTACGTGAAGGAGCACCTTGTTGCGGGAACGAATCAACAAGGAGAAAAAATGAATTCAACAAACCCGCGCCGCATGTCACGCGTTGCACTGGTAACTTTGGCGGTCTTCGCATTTTTGACCATCGCCTTGATCACCCCGCAGGGACGCGCCTTTGCGCAAAGTGTCTTGCAATTCTTTACCCGCGCAGAGAGCAATTCCTTCCCGGTGGAAGTAATCAGACCAGATGTGTCACAGCCCACTGTTGAGGCACCTGCTTCATTGCTCACTGTTGCTGAAGCAGAACGAGTAACCGGCTTTGGTCTCGCAGAACTTCCCTTTGTACCTGAAGGTTTCAATTATCTCGGTGTCAGGATGTATGGAGCTGCGGCCAGCCTGGAATATGAAGTACAAGGCGGCGGTGGAAACCTCATTTTGATGCAGTCGAAGGATGGTTTCGTTCAATCGGATTGGGACAAAGTTCCTGCAGAAGCGGTTGTTCCGGTAAAGATTGATGATGTGGATGGCGAGTTCGCACAGGGAACATTCGTTGTGATGGCAGGCGAAACCTCTGCAACCTGGAATCCCTCCGCACCCGTTTTGCGCCTTCGTTGGGTGAAGGATGGCGTCTGGTTCGACCTCACCAAGTTTGGTGATGTAGAGGCAATCGAATATCTCGATCAGGCCGGGTTGATCTCACTGGCAAGTCGAGTCACAACAAATCCCTTCCCGTTGACGATAAAGGAAGCGAAACAATACGCTGGGTACGAGGTGCTTATACCTGAAATACTTCCCGAAGGGATGAACTTCCTAGGTGCGGCGATTGACCCGGCTTTGAAGATGACCTCGCTCTCGATCGGTTACTCTGAAGCAGAACGTATCATTCTTATCAAACAGCAGCCTGTTGAATCACCCGAAACCTGTACTTTGTGTGGGCTGGTGGGGGTCAGTGCCTCCGTGCAGCAGGTGCAGGTCAATGGAATCCCTGGCGAATATGCTGAAGGTGTTTGGGAGTTGACCGATAGCGGCCCGGTTTGGCGTGACGATCCTTATCTCAAAACGTTGCGCTGGCAAAAAGATGGCATGGCATACGAGCTGATCTACATGGGAGTGGACCTGCAAAAAGACAATTTGGTCGGTATTGCAGGAAGTATGAGGTAACAAAAAGGTGGCAGTCACCTCCAGGTGACTGCCACCTTTTTGTACCGAGTGGACTGTCATCTCGGCATCTGGACGTTTTTTGCCAGCGTGAAATAAAAAGTGGATCCCTTCCCTTTTTCACTTTCCACCCAGATCCGGCCGCCGTGCATTTCAATGATCCGTTTAACCAGGGCGAGTCCAATCCCTGACCCTTCTGACTTTGGGTCCAGTTTATTAAATAATCCAAAGACCAGTTCACGGTATTCAGGTGCAAACCCAATGCCATTGTCTTTGACATAAAAAATAGGTGTTTTTCCATCATTGCCAGTCTGCCCAATTTCAATACGCGGATCCGTTTGATCGCCCATGAATTTTGTGGCGTTATCAAGCAGGTTTTGCAGGACCTCCACCATGCGGCGTCGATCTACATATACAGCGGGCAGGTCCTTCTCAATATGCACCGTTACTCCGCGCATATCCAATTGCCCATGGACCATTTCCATGGCTTCCTGTATGATGGTTTCAAATGGAATCTCCTCGGAAGGGTTGATCAACCGCCCGATGCGTGATAACTCCAGAAGATCCCGTAGGAGCAGGTCCATTTTTGCGGTGGCATTTTCGATGCGTTCAACATCGCTGATAAAACGTTCACTATTCTGCGAAGTGAAGTCCTGTTTAAGAAACCCGAGAAAACCTTTTATGGTGACAAGCGGCGATTTCAAGTCGTGTGACACTGTGTATGTGAAACGCTCAAGCTCCGCGTTTTTTGCTTCCAACTCCCGGATGAGCTTTTCGCGTTCTTCTTCTGTCTGTTTGCGTTCGGTAATATCGATCAGGGCGCCGATGGTGCGAACCGGGCGTTTTGTACTGCCCTCACTGGCAAAGTATGTCTTGGACTTTGCGGTAAACCAGCGAATCGTGCCATCGTGACGGATAAAGCGGTATTCGACATCGAAGGAGCCATCTCCTGCGGGGTCATGAGCTCGTTGTATTGCCAAACCGATCCTTTCGAGATCGTCAGGGTGTAATTGACTTACAAAGTCTGAGAGGGTATAGGTTTCATTTGGTGAAATTCCATAATTTTTCCGCACATCGGGGGACCAATAGATGGTATCCGCGATGTGATCATGATCAAATATGCCGATATCAGAAATGCGAATCGCCTGCTGTAACCGCTCTTCGCTTGTTCGCAGCGCTTCTTCAGCCCGTTTGCGGTCTGTAATATCAACCACGATCCCCTGATAATGAGTTGCCAGTCCTCGAGTATCCCGTTCGACCAGGGTGCGGTCTTCGACCCAGCGTACCTGTCCATCCTTGGTAATGATCCGATATTCCTGTAGAAAACGATCCACACCGCTTGCCGTATAATCTCGTACTTCCTGAACAACTCGTCCCAAATCCTCGGCGTGCACAATTGAGACGAACTTTACCGAACCGCTCAGGAACTCTTCAGGGACATATCCAAATTGGGTAATGTTTTGGGATACCAACACAACCGGCCAGCCTTCTGCAGCCTGCCAGCGGAATAGCATTACGGGGCTGTTTTCAACGATTAAAGTAGCCTGTTGCAGGGCAGCCTCCGCCATTTTCCGTTCGGTAATATCCTGTATCGTCCCGATCATTCGGATTGGTTCCCCTGCATCATCAAACTCCAGTTCACCCAAACCATACATCCAACGCAATTGCCCATCATGCGGATGAATGATGCGATACTCTTTCTCGAACCGTTGCCGTTCAGCCAGCACATTTCGCAATAGATGATCCCGCATCATTTCGCGATCTTCAGGGATAACTAAACTCAGCCAGCCATCCACATTCTTCGGGAAGGCATCCTCAACACCCAAGATATCATCCATTGATGGGGAACTCTCCCAGGCACCAGACTGCAAATCAAGTTTGTAGGAACCGATCCGCGCAACTTGTTGGGACCGGTTGAGGAAAAACTCTGTCTCCTGCAAAGCATGAAGGGTGCGTACCTGTTCAGTAATGTCTCGAGACGTTCCCAATATCCCAATGACATTGCCTTTTTCATCCATCAACGGTACTTTTGCCGTATCAAGCCAGGAGAGGCTGCCATATGCCCGATGTTGTGGTTCGATGATCTCAAACCGGGGCTGTCCGCTCTCCATCACGGCTTTATCGTCAGCACGATACGCCATTGCTTCGGTTTTTGCCCATGGCAGGTCGAAATCAGTTTTCCCGATGATTTCTTCAGGGCTGGAAAGTCCGGCTGCAGTAGCAGATGCTTGATTGCAGCCCAGATAAACTGATTGACGGTCTTTCCAATAGACCACACCCGGAAATTGATCCAAAACGGTGCGTAGCATTTGCTGGCTCTGACGGAGTGCTTCCTCGGCCTGTTTGCGTTCGGTAATATCGACCAATTGCCCCATTGTGCTGAGACTTCCGGATACATCATTCAACACGGTCACGATCATCTCGGCATGACGTAGCTCTCCATCAAACCGTACCACATCCAAATCATAGCGGGAGGGTACATCCTCTCCTCGCAGCCGTTGGATGTATCGATCGGCGACAACCTCTCGACTACTTTGAGAGAGAACCTGGCGAAAATCCAGTCCCAACAGTTGATCTCTGGGATAACCTAGTATCCGGCACAGTTCATTATTCACATAGACAAAATGATAGGAGTTGTCCACCTTGAAAATGCCGGTCAACGAGTTTTCCACGATCGAACGAAACTTTTCCTCACTTTCCTTGAGAGCATTCTCGGACTTTTTTCGTTCGGTGATGTCGCGATCAATTCCTCGATATCCCAGGAGTTCTCCTTGTTCGTTGAAGAACGGGATTGCGCTGGTCTCGAGCACCACAAGTTGTCCATTCTTGTCGAGATTCGAATTTTCCAGCCGTTCCAGCACGCCTCGATTTTGGATAATGGTCAGGAAGGTTTTACCCACGCTTTGTGCCTCTTCGGAAGGCATAAAGTCGAATGGGGTATGTCCAAGAACGTCCTCAGGTTCGTACCCTAGTAGATCCCGTACTCTGGGGCTGGCGTACGTATATCTTCCATATGTATCCACCTCCCATACCCAATCACTGGTCGTTTCCACCAGGGAACGAAACCATTCTTCGCTTTTCTTTAACTCCTCTTTGGCAATGGCCGCTTCAACAACAGTACCCGAAAGTGAAGATGTCATCATGAGTATGGTGGCCAGATACGCATATTCCATCAAATAGATGAATGGATATACACCGTTACTCACCAAAGTATCATGAATACCGGCGGCATACATGAGCCCTGTAGCAAGGATCAATGGTATTGCCTCACGTTTATGACCTCTTTTGTAAAAACGAAACCCCATGACAAGAATGTATGCGCTGGCAACCGGACCTATCACGCTCTGCACGAATGAAAACGGGCCCAGTATTACTTCGTAATACGTGACAGTAAACCCGGCGAGTGTGACGATCTTGATGGAAGGTTCTGCCGATAGAAAGGTCAGATCACTTCGGTCAATCAATTGAACAAGGAAGGCGATGAAATAGAAAAGCGAACAGGCGTAAATAACAAGCCCTGGTTTTTGGTTTGTGTAGACCGCTACGAACCACAGAAAGGCTGGGACGAACATCGATAGAGAGATAAATTGCATCTTCTGCCATTGTGCCCCCTCCATCACTGAATTTGCGTTGTACAAACCCACACAAGCTGCATCATAGAGTACCACTGTAAAACACAGGAGTGAAAAAGTGAGGTGTTCGCGGAACTGTCGCCGCCGGAGATAGATCAACAGATGATAAATCCCCACATAAAATGAAATGCTGGCCATGGCAATGACTGGTATGGAGGGCATATTCAACCATCCTTTGCACGATGTAAATCTTTTCTTCCACGATCATGGTTGTTGGCAAATACTATCCAGGTGACATCATTTACAGCCCAAACCCAGACTGCCCCCGCTCAACCAGTGCAACGGTAAATGCAGGTCCTTACATCATTATACAATCTTCGGGATAAAAATCGTCTGAATAATTTGCTTGCAATATCCTTGAGAATTAATGGAAAAAAAAGAGACTGTCGGCTATTTGTCGGCAGTCTCTTCCTTTCGTTCACGATCCTGCGATCGGAAGGTACAGGTCGAGCGTGAATGGCAGCGCATTCACTGTATCATCCAATGGACCGATGTGTTCCTCCAGCCACTGGTGTCTTCCATGATGATATTTGCTGGTCTCCATCCACTTGACGAGTTTCTGCCAGGCGTTCGGTATCTCATCGCCCGGGTTCTTCACTTCGATGCGAGCCACTGCATACAGCCCACCGGGAAAGTCAATGATGCGGGTATCGCCATCTGCCTTCACCGATTCATCCACCGTGAGCCACACATCATAGCCGTAGTTCGGAGAACCCGGTGCGGGATCGGGATTGTTATAGCCAAAAATGCGATGTGATCCCTTTGGCAGGTTGTGTTCCTTTGCCCATGCACGCATTTTGTCGAATGCCATTCCTTCCGGACCCTCCCCGAACCCGTTGACGCATGCCACCCGCATCGGGGGCAGCTTTACAACGCGAACTTCCATGTCACTCATGTTTTCACTCCAGTTTTGAATTATCTTCGAAGATAGTGATATCTTATCAACAGTACCTGACATCTCATGTCAGGAATTTCGGCTACAATCGAAATATGCGCGCAGACCGTTTACTTTCCCTTTTGATGCTACTTCAAACCCGTGGACAGATGTCTGCCCGGGAATTGGCGGGTGAACTGGAAGTCTCGGAGCGGACCATCTACCGGGATGTGACTGCCCTCTCTGCCTCGGGCGTTCCCGTCTACGCTTCACGCGGACCTGGAGGCGGGGTGAGGCTGATCGAGGAATATCGCACCACGCTCACGGGACTCACGCCCGATGAAACGCGTGCCTTGTTTACCATGAGCATTCCCGCACCGCTGGTGCAACTCGGCATGGATGAGAAATTCAAAGGCGCGTTACTAAAGTTATCGGCATCATTACCTGACACACGCCGCGCCGACGAAGAACAGACTCGCCAGCGTATCCTGCTTGATTCGGCGTGGTGGTTTCAATCGCAACAGGATGTACCTTGTTTGCAGACCATTCAGCAGGCATTATTTCAAGACCGCCCTTTGAAGATCAAAGTGAAGTGGGATTTCTTCAACACTGAATTCGAACAGAATGCCGAGCCTTACGGACTCGTGGCAAAGGCGAACATTTGGTATCTCGTTTATGAGCGTGGCGGGACTCCACATGTGACGCGCGTCTCACAGATCGTCGAGGCTGAGATCATGCCAGGGAATTTCAAGCGCCGGCCTGAGTTCCGGTTGGACGCGTACTGGGAGAAGTGGTGCAGGGAGTACGAGTCCCAGCCTCCGTTTTGTGCGTGGGTTCGCGTAGCGCCTGAAGCACTTCCCATGCTGGCAGAGTACGTAGGAGACCGCGCACGCGGACAATTGCCCCGATCTCTTGCTTACGATGCTGATGGGTGGGTCACGCTGGAGCTGCCGTTTGAGTCGTTGATCGCGGCACGTTCGCGTTTATTAGGGCTCGGTCGCGCAGTTGAAGTGTTGGAGCCGGAGTCGTTGCGAAAAAGCCTGGTGGATTTTGCCAGACAGATCGTGACATTTTATGAATCGTTATGATTGCACGGTGTTTCTTTCAAAAACATGGAGTATTTCAGTCCTAAAATCATGACATTTGTAAATTGTGTTCGAATCCCAGGTACAGTACCATTGGTAGCACTGTTCTGAAACCTGCCAATGGTTGAAGAAGAAGGATATTTGAAAACTTGAAATCAGGAGAGGAATTCCATGAAACGATTGTCGTCCGCCGCTTTGTTGCTATTCATGTTATTGATCGCTGCCTGTGGGAATATACCCGGGGCTGTACCTACTTCGGCTCCCACATCAACGAATACACCTGAACCCACGTTCACTGCACTTCCTACTGAGACGTCCACCCCTCTGCCCACCTCCACACCCGATGTGACGGCAACCGCCGCGGTCAAGTCGACACAGGTTGCGGAAGGTGTTCTGGAGGAACTCAACACCTTGTTGTCTGATAGCGATATTCCATACCAGCAGGGACACTTGGCCTGGCAGCAAACCAAACCGATGACGATCAGTATGTCTGGGCCGGATTCGAATTATATGGAGATCGATGAGAATCTTACGGCCGCCAACTTCATCTTGAAAACGGACGTCACGTGGAACGCTACGGGGTTGCTTATATGTGGTGCCATTTTCCGTTCTGAACCGAACCTCGAAAAAGGAGCACAATATCAGTTTGTGTATATGCGTTTTTCTGGTTTGCCTGCCTGGGCGATCGAAGTCCATGAGTATGGGCAACTCCAAAATTCACCCACTCGCGTCCAGTTTTCGAACGTGCTTGATCTGGGCAATGATGCCACGAACCAAATTGTACTGATCGCACGTGAGGAGCAGTTCAACCTGTATATCAATCAAATGGACCAGGGCAGGTACTTCGATTACAGCAAACAACGCATGGATGGTTCCTTCGCCTTCCTGGGGTGGCAGCAATCAGGTAAGGGTAGCTGTGAGTTCAAAAACTCCTGGGTTTGGGCATTGGATAAAGAATAACTTGCGAAGTTGATATAAATACAAAAGAGACGGCCGCTATGATTGAACAAGCGGCTGTCTCTTTTTGTAGCCAGGTTCTTTTATCGATATGGATTACTTTCGGACCCAGCTATTTCCGTTTTGCTCATAGCCATGCATGCTGGCATTGTTCTTCAGCCATACGATCAAGCGTACATGGATGGGGGCCTGGGTATGGTTCCTGCTTTGCCATTCCTGATAGAGGGCGTCCACGTTCGCGTTCACAAAATCGATACGCCCGATCTTTGATTCGATCTTTTGGAGCAAGGCTTTTTCGTGGATCATGTATGGGTCAATGCCCACGGATTGTAATTTGCTCAACACTTCGGGGTGCGGATCAATGAAGGACCCACCATGGTCCAGTGCTTCTTGAATGGCCGCATCGCGCTCACCGAGGACAAGACGATCATTTTCCCGCAAGATCTTGCTGGTAATATCTGTGTTCGGCGCCCCAAGAACGGGAGGGGCGGTCTTGGAACCTTCTACAACGCCCATTGCCACGATACCGGCTGCCACAAAGGGATCGATCTCTTTGACTTTTTTGACATGATACTCAAAGGCGATCGAAGCCAGGATCATTCCGGCACGAGCGCCATCCAGATAATCGAGACCATGTCTCTTCATGACGTCATGGTACTGGTCCTGGTATTCCGCCAAAACCTGCTCCACGTTCAACTTGGGCTTGTCCTGCTCGGGGAATTTTGTGACCATCGGCCTGGACATGACATCTGTACCGTTTTGTTTGCAGAAGAAAGCAAATTGGTTCATCAGTTTCGGCCAGGCTTCGTTGGCTTCTTCAGAGAGGACGACAACGCCTGGGGTAAACTGCTGGTTGGCATGCAATGAACGAAACAGGCTTGATCCTGCCAGCCGGCCTGCAACGGCGAGAACGGTCCCTGCGTGAGGTTTTCCTCCCACTAATGGAATTTTCTCCTGGAATAGCTTGAGGAACTCCATTGCGGCATCGTAACGTTTCTTTTGCATTTCGGGGGAGCCAAAGGGATCCTCCTTCGGTTGTTCTTTTTTGGGAGATTTCTTGAATAAGTCTGAAAGTGGCATGATTGTCTCCGTGTCTCTTCCTGATGATACTATCAGATGCCCAAATTCATGTTCACAGAACTGTTATGCCCACCAGTTCATCGAAACCTGCCTTCAAAAGCTTGAAATTGCCAAACGTTCGTGCAATACTAGAATTGCACATTACCAACCCATATCCCGCGCCCATACGGGCAGGAAAGGAGTTGAGACCATGTCTGTCATCACCATTTCCAGGGAATTCGGGAGTGAAGGCGACTCGATCGCACACAAGGTAGCGCAAGCCCTGGGCTACCATTTTGTGGATCAGAAATTCATTGGCATCATACTCGGCCAATATGGGTATGTGGAATTCGACAAGGAATATGCCTCGCTGCCTACATTTTGGGAGCGGTTCGACGCCCAGCGGGAAAAGGAACGCGACGTAATGGTCGGAATGCTGAATCGGGTGATCCAGGCGGTGGCCCGTCATGGCAATGTGGTCATCCTCGGGCGAAGCGGATTCGAAGTCCTGAGTGGATTCGCAGATGTGCTGCATGTACGGCTGCAGGCCCCTTTCCTGGTGCGCGTCCGACGCGTGATGTCCCAGCAGAGCATCCCCTTTGAACAGGCGGAAGAGATCGTGAAGAAAAGTGATAAGGTTCGGGTGGCGTTTGTAGAGGAGTTTTACAGGGTCCCATGGAACTCGATTCAGGCCTTTGATCTGGTGATCAACACCGGCAAGGTCTCACCGGATTTGGCAGCGGACTTGATCATCCATGCGACCCGGACCCTTAAATCCAATCTGGAGATCGATAAGCGGATAGTGGCGTCCATCGACGTGGATCGCATCATGGCGGAAGCGGTTTCGGAAGTGCTAGGATGTCAAACAACTCATGAATGAAATGAAACAGGAGCGGCAAACATCCGCTCCTGTTTTTTACGAGATCCAGACCATGATCTCGCCTTTGAGCTTCCACTGTCCCAATTCTTTTTCGAGCATATAGTAGTAGCCTGCGCCCATCAGGGGACCCATGACATCGCCAACGTAAATGACTGCCTGATCGAGGGAGTTGTTAAAGCCGACGCGTGAGAAAACGGTATATCCCATGGAACCGGAATATGTATCTGCCATGACTTGATTCCAATTCGGCTGGCGGGTGATCTCAGAAAGTTCCTGTGATGTAAGCAGGATATACTCCACGCCCAGGTTCATATCTGGCGAAAGAGGCTTTGGCGTTTTATTGCGTTCCATAAAATTGTTCAATGTTTCTTTCGAGAGATCGGGTAAACCAGACTTAATGTAGTCGATGGTCTGCTGCGGGTCA
>CAZKSG010000082.1:0-18434 GCA_964555335.1 uncultured Anaerolinea sp. | reverse complement strand
GTCAAGGAACTGCACGACGAGAAGATCGATATCATCCAATGGGATCAGGATCCCGTTGTGTATATTTCCAAGGCCATTAGCCCGGCGCGCGTTAGCGGTGTGTATCTCTCCGAAGTGGAAGGTAATCGCACAGCAACTGTTGTGGTGGGTGAGGACCAGTTGAGCCTCGCTATTGGCCGTGATGGACAGAATGCCCGTCTCGCTGCCAAGCTGACTGGCTGGCGTATTGACATCAAGTCGCTGGCGGAAGCGGCTGGCGATGCCATCCAGAAATTGCGTGGCGACGCCGAACTAAGTGCGTTGTTGCCGCAGGCGGTGGAATCCATTCCTGCCATCGAAGAGATATTGGCCAAGAAGGCTGAGAACCGCCCGGTGACACCGGAAGAATACACCATGCTGGGTCAGTTCGTTGACCGTGTGGAGCGCCGCACGATCCAGATCAAGGAAGATGCTGCCCGCGCTGCCGAAGAGAAGAACGCAACCGCACTCTCTGAAGTTCCCACAGCTGCGTTTGGCATGTCACTCGACGGCATCGGGCTTAAGGAACACGTCTTCAACATCCTGGTCGAAGCAGGCATTGATAATGTCGGTGCGTTGATGATGTCTCTGAAGATGGATAGCAATCGCATCCTGGGATTGCCCGGGATTGGTCCCAAGGCGATCACAAATATCGAAGAAGTCCTTGCCGCGCTGCAATTCCCCGAGCCTGTAGCTCCTGCTGAGCCCGTAGCTGAACCTGTTGCCGAAGTGGTTGCCCAGCCTGAGGTGGTTGCTCCTGTGGCTGAACCTGCTCAGGTGGATGAAATGCCAATTCCTGAGAAGCAGGCCCCGGCGAAGAAAGAGTCGCGCAAACCTGTTGAAGAAGTGGAAGATGAAAATGCCAAGGATGGCGTCTCACTCGATGAACTCTTCTCAATGAAACCCGAGATCTTCCAGACGGCAGGTGCAGAGGATGATGAATCCGCTGACAAGAAGAAAGGTAAGAAAGGCAAGAAGAAGAGTGTCGAATTGGTTCTGGATGAGGAACGCGGCGAAGTTGTGGGCCGCAAGAAGCACAAACGCGGCGATGATAACCTCGGTGAGGATTGGTAGTATAGTATTAGTGTCGTTGCATTAAGCAGCCCCGCCAAACCTAGGCAGGGTAACGACTTGAGATGAAGGTGACCAAGAAAACTGTTCAGCGTGTTAAACATGTGCCCCAGCGGACTTGTGTGGGCTGTCGGGAAGTTTTGCCGAAACGCAAAATGATCCGTCTCGTGCGCACGGCCAATGGAGTGCAGGTGGACCCCACCAGTAAGCTTGCTGGAAGAGGGGCTTATCTGCATGACCGCCGTGAATGCTGGGAACGTGCGCTCAAGGGCGCACTGGGGCACGCGCTCAAATTAACTTTATCGGTGGATGACCGCGCACGACTTGAAGAATTTATGAATACTTTGCCCGCTGACGCGGAGGCAGAGGTTGCGGGGATTGGCGAGAACCAGATGTGATCGTTTGATTTGCTGACTGGGCTCGCCTCGTGGGATGATGCATGTATGTGTGCGTCGTTCACAGTAGATTGATCTGAGGAGGTAGCCTATGAGCACAAACGGAAACAAACTCGAATTACCCGCCAGCATTGTAATACGTGACCTGGCGCAGAAGATACAGAAGAGCCCAATCGATCTGATCAAAAAATTGATGTCCAATGGGGTGATGGCAACCATCAATCAGTCTGTGGATTTTGACACCGCCGCGATCGTGGTTGGCGAATATGGATTCGAAGCTGTCCCTGAGGTAATCGAAGAAGTAAAAATTGAGACGGGGGAGGTGCCGCTTTGGCGCCGTATGATCGCAGGCGAGGATGGAGCGAAATTAATCAACCGTCCGCCGGTCGTGACCATTTTGGGACATGTCGATCATGGAAAGACCAGCCTGCTCGATGCAATTCGCCAGACGGATGTAGCCGCGGGGGAAGCAGGTGGTATTACGCAACACATTGGTGCCTATCAGGTTGAGAAAAAAGGACGTCTCATTACGTTTCTTGATACACCCGGTCACGCTGCGTTCACGCAGATGCGTGCGCGAGGTGCCCAAGGTGCAGATATCGTGGTTCTTGTGGTGGCCGCTGATGATGGCGTGATGCCGCAGACCCGTGAAGCGATTGCACATGCCAAGGCGGCGCGCGTTCCCATCATGGTGGCGTTGAACAAGATCGACAAGGCCAATGCAAACCCTGAGCATGTAAAGCAGCAACTCGCTGACCAGGAACTTATCCCGGATGACTGGGGCGGTAATACGATGGTTATCCCTGTCTCTGCGAAGCAGAAACAGGGCATCGACGATCTGTTGGAAGGTATTTTGCTCGTTGCAGATAATATCGAGATCAAAGCCAACCCGAATGGTAAGGTGATCGGAACGGTCATTGAAGCTGAGTTGGATAAATCCAAAGGTGTGATGGCAACGTTGCTCGTTCAAAATGGAACGCTTGAATCCGGCAGTGTGGTTGTCGCCGGGACCGCGCATGGCAAGTTGCGCGCCCTTTCCGATTTCAAAGGTAAACCATTGAAGAAGGCCGGTCCATCCACCCCAGTGGCGGTGATGGGGTTAAGTGACGTCCCTTCTGCCGGTGACGTGTTTGAAGTGGTTGACTCGGAACGTGAAGCGCGTTCCATTGTGGCAGAACGCATTGATGCGGCAAAATCACAGGCGCAATCCAGGAAAAAAGTATCGCTTGAGGATCTGTTCTCGAGTGTTAAATCTGGTGAAGCCAAGGAACTTAACCTGATTGTCAAGGCAGATGTACAAGGTTCTCTCGACCCGATCGTGACCGAACTTAACAAACTTGGTGAGGGCGAAATTGGTCTGAAGGTACTATACTCAGAAGCAGGCAATATCGGTGAAAATGATGTCATGCTGGCGTCGGCATCGAATGCCATCATCATCGGTTTCAATGTGCAAGCAGATGTCTCGGCCCGCCGTATGGCGGAAAAAGAAGGCGTGGATATCCGCTTGTACGAGATCATCTACCGCATGACCGAGGATATCGAAAAAGCCCTCAACGGCATGCTCGAGCCGAAGACCAAGGATAAAACCATCGGCCGCGCACAAGTGTTGGCTGTGTTTACCGCATCCAAGTTTGGCAAGGTTGCTGGCTGCAAAGTGACCGAGGGAGAATTGCGCCGAAATGCCAAGGCGCGTTTATATCGAGGTACCGACATCGTCTATGAAGGAGACATGGGTTCCCTTCGTCACGAAAAGGACGATGTGAAAGAAGTCAAACAGGGTTACGAATGTGGTGTTGGTTTCAAGAGTTTTAATGACATTCAGGTTGGCGATCAACTGGTCTGTTACGTGGTAGAAAAAGCAGACTAAAAGTTGTCGAAGATAGTGATATAGAATGCCGTCTGGTACCCGACTTCAACGTATTGCAGATCGAATCCGCCAGGAACTCTCCGAGATGCTCATCCGCGAGATCAGTGACCCGCGTCTTAAGCAAATCTACATCACTGATGTAAAAGTGGATCGGGAACTGGCGTACGCGGATGTCTTTGTCTCGGCGGTGGAGGGTGTTTCACGTTCCGCCGACGTTCTCGCGGGGCTGGAATCTGCCTCTGGTTTTATCAAGAGGAATCTTGCCGCACGCGTTGAACTGCGCGCCTTTCCGCGTCTCCGTTTTCATTGGGATATGACTCCCGAAAATGCAGACCATATTGAGAAAGTACTTGCCGAATTGCGAAAAAAGCAATAAACTACTGTATCCTTAACGAAACAAACAAGTATATACGAGGAAATCGAGGAAATGACCGAAGAAATACTAGGGGCTATTAAGAAGCGACTGGATGATTCAAAGAATATACTCATCGCATCACATGTCCGACCGGATGGTGATGCGATTGGTTCATTACTGGGGTTGGGGCTGGCACTGATTGATAATGGAAAATCCGTACAAATGGTACTCGTGGATGGTGTATCCTCTTCCTTCAAACACCTGGAAGGAAGCGAATTGGTTGTGAAGGAACCGGGCAACGAGTTCGATACGTTCATCACAGTAGATTGTGCAGATTACAAACGGGTAGGAAAACCCTTCGAAGCGATTCGCAAACCCGATATCAATATTGACCATCATAAGACCAATGAAAATTTTGGAATACTAAATCTGATCGAGCCTGAAGAGGTGGCTACTTCTGCCATTCTTGCCAATCATTTGCCAATCTGGGGATTTGAGATCACGAAACCCATCGCTGCCGCCTTGTTGACCGGCATCATTACCGATACATTGGGATTTCGCACATCCAATACGAATCCGTCTGCGTTGCGCCTGTGTGCGATGCTGATGGAAACCGGCGCCAACATGACGGACCTTTACATGCGTTCACTGGTACACAAATCCTTCCCTGCTGCCCGCTACTGGGGCGCTGGACTTTCCAGCCTCGAACAGGAGAATGGGATCGTATGGGGAACGCTCACGCTGGAGGATCGCAAATGGGCCGGGTACGGTGGGAATGACGATGCCGACCTGATCAACATGGTTTCAGCGATCAGCGGGAACAAGGTAGGCATGATCTTCGTCGAGCAAAGTGACCACCATGTCAAGATTTCGTGGCGGGCACTCGAAGAAGGAATCGATGTTTCCCCGATCGCAAAACAATTCGGAGGTGGAGGACATGCGGCAGCGGCCGGCGCTGATATCCCCGGCTCTCTGGATGAGATCCAACCTGTAGTACTAAAGGCCACGCGGGAAAGACTCGGCCTTTAACCGAATATTTAGATAACTGTGTCATAATTAGAATGTGAATTCTAAGGAGGAAAGAACGTGAATAGTCAAGATATAAAGAACGCCATCTCAGGGGTGCTGGTTGTTGATAAGCCGGTCGGAATGACATCCCATGATGTTGTACAGGCAATTCGCAATGGTACAAACCTCCGCCGGGCAGGGCATACAGGCACATTGGACCCACGTGCTTCAGGTGTATTGGTTATTTTGGTTGGACCTGCGGTTCGCTTGAGTGAATATGTGTCTGCTTCTGATAAGCGTTATCAGGCAATCATCCGTTTGGGTGGGCGAACCGATACATTCGATGCGGAGGGGAAAGTGACTCCGGCCAGCCAGCCTGTCAATGTTACTGAACAACAATTTGAAGAAGTATTGAAGACCTTTGTGGGTGAGATCGAACAGACGCCTCCTCCCTATTCCGCAGTGAAAGTGCAGGGACGCAAAGCCTATGAAATGGCGCGCAAAGGAGAGGAAGTGGATCTCGAACCACGTAAGATCACTGTCCATCACCTGGAAGTGTTGGAATGGGCCCCACCCGAAGTGGTGATCGATGTCCATTGTTCTTCGGGCACGTACGTGCGGTCGTTGGCAAACGATCTCGGTGAAAAACTGGGATGTGGCGCGTATCTGGTTGGTTTGCGCCGCACCAAAAGTGGACGTTTCTCCCTGCGCGATGCAGTGCCTCTGCGCAAGTTGCAGGAGGCGTTCAATGCTGGGAACTGGTATCAGTACCTGATCCCCGCTGCTGAGGCGTTGGGTGATTGGCCGGCTCTTGAACTCAGCCCCGACGATGTGGAAGGTGTCCGTCATGGGCATCGTGTCAAAGCGGATGAGGATGTGGCTGTTGGCAGCCGTGTGCGCGGTGTCAGCACGCAGGGTGAGCTTGTGGCTCTGATGGAAGCTGTGCAAGGTGAAGACGGCAAACCCGCCTGGCAGCCGAAGAAAGTCTTTTTCACTTCCGAATAATTTTGCCTGAATTTGATAGCGCGGCAAAAACTCATCGTTCATAGTAGCCAATCAGTCGCTTATAATGGCTGGATTCCCCGTCGTCAAACAGCTGGGAAGATGTAAAACTACTATGCAACATTATCGTTCACTTACACAGGTATCTCTGCAAAATGCCTGGTTGACCATTGGCGTTTTCGACGGTGTCCATCGTGGTCACCAGCAGATCATCAAAAGAATTACAGCAGGCGCGCACGAGCAGGGCGTGCCTGCCGTTGTTTTAACGTTTGATCCACATCCTGCCAAACTATTTGGGCGCAGTGAAATACGGTTGTTGACATTGCCAGATGAACGCGCCGAGTTGCTTGGTTCCCTTGATGTGGATGTTGTCATTACACACGGGTTCGACCAACAGGTAGCCAATACAACCGCATTTGATTTTATGCAACAGATCAAAGATCAGTTTGGGGTAAATCATCTGGTCTTGGGATACGACTCGACACTGGGAAAGAACCGCGAAGGCAATGCGACACGATTGGCAGAGATCGGCGGGGAGCTTGGTTATACTGTCGAAGTGGTACCGGCCTTGAGCGACGAAAGCGGCGTGATCTCCTCCACTGAGATTCGCAAGTTGATCGAAACGGGCAACGTGGCCGAAGCTGCGCGCTTGATGGGACATCCCTATAGCCTGCATGGACCCGTGATCCACGGCGATGCGCGCGGCAGGACGATCAACGTTCCTACTGCGAACATTGGCTATTCACATGATAAGATGATCCCTGCGAATGGCATCTACGCTTGTTGGGCATATCTACATGGACAGAAGTATCAGGCTGCGATCAACATCGGCATTAATCCAACCTTCACACCCGATAAGCAAACCCCCAATGTGGAGGCACATCTGCTGGATTTTCGACGCGAGATCTATGGAGAGGATGTAAAACTTGAATTTGTAGCGCGTCTGCGTAACGAGTTGAGATTTGAATCGGTGGAAACATTACTTGAGCAAATTTGGAAAGACATAGAAGATGCCAAAAGAATTTTACGAAGTATTGTCGAATAAAAGCAAATTCATTGTCAGCCCGAAAGGCAACAATAAAAATTTCAGTTGTCAATTAAATAGCGGCGTTTAGCCGCTATTGTTTTATAATCTGCCAGACTTTTTCAGAGGAGACATCCATGCCCGAACGCGACATCTATCTGCTTTCCCCGCGCGCCTTGAGCCCAGAGACCATTGCTGTTGCTTTTGCGAAGACATCCCGCTCGCCCGAATCATTTCGTGATATTGCGGCGGAATTAAGCGACGAGAAATCGGCGCAGTTCCATGAGAAGTGGGTAGTGGGATATGGCCATGCGTCGGTGGCGGAACATGCAGTGCTGCATATTGCGTTCGAGAACGTGTCGCGGCTTGCGATCGAAAGCATTGAAGGCAACCGGCTCGCTTCCTATACCGAGAAGTCCACGCGTTATCAAAAATGGGACTCAGACAACTTCTTTATCCCCAAAGAACTGGACGGACACCCACTGCGTGATGAATATGTAGACACTGTCCAACTCCTTTTCAAAGCTTATGCCGAATCATTGGAACCCGTGCGGAGTCTTGTGTTGGAGCGGTTTCCGCGCCGCGAAAACGAGAAGGACGAAGCATGGGATCGCCGCATTCGCTCGAAGTATGTGGATGTATGCCGGTTTCTTTTGCCTGCTGCATCGCTTGCCAATGTAGGAATGACCGCCAATGCGCGCGTGCTCGAAAGCATGATCCGCAAAATGCTGTCACACGAATTGATCGAAGTGCGTGAGATCGGTGAAAAAGTGAAAGAAGTTGCCAGGGCGGAAACACCAACCTTGGTAAAATATGCCGATGCTGTTCCTTACCTTAGCGAGACCATTCATGAGTTCAGCAGCCGTCCATTATCTGTTGTCAATGGTCAAACAACGGATTGGTGCACGCTCATTTCATTTGACAAAGAAGGCGAAAACAAGGTGTTGGCTGCAGCATTGTTCCGCTTCGGCGAAATGAGTTATGCGGAAGCATTGAGCCATGTCTGTAATCTTGAGGAAGATGAAAAAGCGCGACTCGCTGAATCCTTGCTGGGACGACTGGACAAGTATGATGTTCCCTTGCGTGAACTGGAATATTCCACATATGCGTTTGATCTCGTCATGGATCAGGGAGCCTATGCCGAGTTTAAACGCCACCGTATGATGACGCAGACGCCGCAGCGCCTGACGACGCGTCTTGGGCACGCAACGCCACGTCTTATTGCGGAAGCAGGCTTCGGGGCTCAATATGAAGCGGCGATGGATGCGGCTCACGAAACGTTCGAGAAATTGTATGCTTTCGATCCAAATGTCGCACAGTATGTTGTCCCCAACGGCTTCAAGCGCCGCGTTCTGGCAGAGTTCAATTTGCGTGAGGCATTTGCATTCTGTCAGTTACGTTCCGCGGCAAACGCTCACTTCTCCATCCGGCGTGTGGCTCAACGTATGTATGAAGAGATGTGCCGAGTTCACCCGTTGCTGACAAAGTATATGAAGTTGTACGAGGAAACGTGGAAGGGTGTGGAAGAGAGTTACTTCACAGAAGTCTAAAAAAAGATAAACCACAGAGTGCACAATGTTCTTTGAGTCTTCTCAGAGTCTCTGTGCCTCTGTGGCTAAAATCGTTGGGGAAACCTAGATCAATTTGCTCACAATAGACAACAGAATACCGCCTGCAATCACACTGCCCAGCTGACCAGCAGTGTTTGCACCCATGGCATGCATCAAGATGAAGTTGTCGTTATCTTCATCGTTGGCCATCTTTGCTACAAGACGTCCTGCCATCGGGAAGGCAGAGATCCCTGCCGCGCCGATCAACGGATTGATCTTATAGCCGCTAAGCACAGCCATTAACTTCCCGAAGAGCAAACCTGCAACTGTGTCAAGTGCAAAAGCGATCAATCCCAGTCCAAGAATTTTGACAGTGGCGAGATTTAGAAAACTTGCTGCGTCCATGGTGGCGCCGATTGCCAGCCCCAGGAATAATGTTGCAATATTGATGATCTCGTTTTGTGCAGCCTTACTCAGCCGATCCACCACGCCGGAGGCTTTCAACAAATTGCCCAGCATCAACATGGAAATAAGCGGCGTTGCTTCAGGGACAAGCAGCCCCACGACCAGTGTCAGGATCACAGGGAAAAAGAGAAGCGCTTTCTGTGAAACAGGTTTGGGCGCATACTCCATGCGAATCAGGCGCTCTTTTTTCGTGGTCAGCAGTTTCATCAACGGGGGCTGAATGATGGGAATGAGACTCATGTATGAGTAGGCAGCCACTGCGATTGGAGCCAGCAATTCAGGCGCAAGTTTCGTTGCCACGAAAATAGAAGTCGGCCCATCAATGGCGCCGATCACGCCGATCGAAGCGGCCTGATTGAGCGGGAAACCCAGCAGGATCGCGAGGATCAACGTGCCAAAAATACCAAATTGTCCCGCTGCACCGAGTAAAGCCATCTTTGGTTCTGCGAGCAATGGACTGAAATCGATCATCGCTCCCACACCGACAAAGATCAACAGCGGAAATAATTCGGTGGAAATACCTGCTTTATAAAGGACTCCCATCATACCTTCAGCGGCGGTCATGCCTGCAAGTGGGATGTTTGCCAACAAACAACCGAAACCGATCGGTAGCAGCAACACAGGCTCGATCTCTTTGAACACGGCAAGATAGATCAATACCAATGCTGCAGTGATCATGATTGCATTACCCCATGTGAAATGCAGAAGCCCCTTTAGTAATTCAGGAAGCAGTTCGGCGATATTCATTCGAATCTCACCAACGGCTGTTTGTGGGCTACGGTTTGCCCAACAGCGACAAGGATCTCTGCGATCTTTCCAGAACGCGTGGAGCGGATGCTGTTCTTCATTTTCATCGCTTCAATGACAAGCATCACATGTCCTGCATCGACTTCCTCACCTTGTTTTACGAAGATCTCGACCACGGTTCCCGGCAGAGGAGCGGTCAGTTCATTTGTGCTTCCTACTGGAGTTGTCGAAAGCCTAGGTGCTTCAACGATCTTGATCTCGTTCGTTTCCTTCGCGCTTTCGGATGTGTATCCATTTTCAGGGTGGACTTCGAAGCGTTCACCATGCACGTGCGCAATGACCGGCCGCGTATGGATGTCTTCGATCTCCACTTCATAGGCTGTGTCTTTGATTTTGACGGTATATTTCATGTTCTACCTTACTTTGCGCAACTGGCGGGCATTAGGTGCCCCTTTTTGCGATAATTGTCTTGTACGCATGCCCAACTGCCATGCTGAGACGATCGCCGTTGGAGGGGTGGGTAGAGGGTGAACATGCGATGTCTGTTGTTCGGCAAGTGCAATGGCTACGGCCACTGCCGCGGCCTGGGCTTTGAGGTCGCTTTCCACAATGGAAGTCGTTTTGGCTTCGTCTGAAGCGTCCTCTTTCTCGGCCAGGATTTTTGTCAACAGAGCCATCATCCACCATAGCAAAATGATCGCGCTGAAAACAAGTCCCATGCCAAGGGCGGTGATCTCAAGTGCAATAGGTAAATTGCTCATACCGGAATATTTCCATGTTTTCGCGGAGGTGCCGGCGTGTACTTGTCGCGTAATGCAGAGAGCGCGGCAATCACCTTCGGACGTGACTCGCGTGGTTCGATGATGTCATCCACATATCCTGTGGATGCAGCATAGTATGGATTGTTGAATTGCTCGCGATATTCGTTGGCGAGTTTTTTTCGCTCTGCCGCGGGATCGACTGCGCTATCGATCTGTTTTTTAAACAAGATGTTGGCAGCGCCTTCAGCACCCAACACCGCGATCTCAGCCGACGGCCACGCATAGGTGACATCCGTGCCCAGATATTTGCTGGACATCACCACATACGCGCCACCATAGGCTTTGCGCGTGATGATACAAATCTTTGGGACGGTTGCTTCTGAATAGGCGTAGAGCAACTTTGCGCCATGACGAATAATGCCACCATGTTCCTGCGCAATGCCTGGAAGGAAGCCCGGTGAATCAACGAATGTTACGAGGGGAATATTGAAGCAGTCGCACATACGTACAAAGCGGGTCATCTTATCTGCCGCGTCGATATCGATCACGCCGGCCATGATCGCAGGTTCCTGCCCGACGATGCCAACGCTGTGACCACCGATGCGCGCCAATCCGACGATTGCGTTGCGGGCCCAACTTGGCTGGAATTCGAAGAACGTGCCTCTATCAATGATGTGCTCAATCACCTGATGCATGATGTACGGTTCAGTTGGATCGAGTGGAACAACATTGTTCAGCCATTCATCCATACGCGACAGATCGTCTGTAGGTTGTTCATAGGGCGGATTCTCGACATTGTTCGAAGGCAGATACGAGAGATAGGTGCGAACGGTCTGCAAAGCATCCTGTTCGCTTTTTACACTTACATGCGCCACGCCGCTGATGGACATGTGCACATCTGCGCCGCCCAGCGATTCAGCGTCGATCACTTCACCGGTCACGGCTTTGATCACTTCGGGGCCGGTCAGGAACATGAAGGAGGATTTCTCCACCATGATGACCAGATCCTGCAGGGCGGGGGAGTAGGCCGCGCCGCCTGCACACGGTCCTAGCATGACCGCGATTTGCGGGATCACGCCGGAGTACTGCGCGTTGCGTCGGAATATTTCCGCGTATCCGCCCATCGAACGGACGCCTTCCTGAATACGTGCGCCGCCTGAATCGATCAGTGAAATGAAAGGTACACCGTTGCGAACCGCCAGATCCATCACACGGCAGATCTTGTGCGACTGCATTTCACTCAACGTTCCGCCATAAATTGTGAAGTCTTGAGAGTATAGATAGATGGTCCGCCCGTTGATCTGTCCGTATCCTGTGATCACACCGTCGCCGTAGAATTTCTCTTTCAGCAAATTCATCTCATCCCCGGGGTGGGTGATGAACGGCTCGATCTCGTTGAACGTACCGGGGTCAAGCAGCAACTCAATGCGCTCACGTGCAGTCAACTTGCCTTTTGCTTTTTGCTTTTTGATTCGTTCTTCGCCGCCGCCTTCCAATGCTTTCGCGCGTGCACGACGGAGTTCGAGAATTCTGGGATCTTCCTGGGTCATACTTGTTCCTTTTTTAAGTGAGGTCATTCACGTTTTGGAGTATAGCCAGCGGACAGGGTACAAGCCAGTGATGGAATACATAAGGCGCATGGGAAGAAGCGCCATATCTTTTATGACGTTTACGCCTCATGCGCAGCCGAACATGGATTTCATTTATCGGATTGTTGTCTACCTGAATTTTGACCCCGTTAAAGAAACTTCCATCTGAAATGACCTATGTATAAAAAACAAGCACAGTCAATCTGTGCTCGTTTTCATCGCCTTGTCTTTACCCTTTAATCAACACGATTTCGCGTTGTGGCTCTGTAAAATATTCCGCACCTTTTTCGGTGATCACCACATCCTCTTCAAGTCCCATATATCCATAGTTGGGAACAGCCAGCCCTGGTTCAATTGTGAAGATTTGCCCTACTTCAAGCTTTTGTCTGGGCAAGTCACCATACTTTTCCCACAATGGACCCAGCAACGCGCCGCCATCGTGAGCCACGCGTCCAAGCTGGTGACCGAGGGCGTAGGGATAATCAGAGTAACCGGAGTCGGTCACAATCTCGCGTGAGATCACGTCAATGGAATTGCCGGTTACGCCAGCCTTCATCGCTTCGCGCGATTTTTCGATGGCTGTGCGGATGGTGATGAATCCACGTTGTACTTCAATCGGGGCTTCGGTTTCACCTTCACGCAGCACATATGCCACGCGCTGAATATCGGAGCAATATTCTTCATATCGCACCCCAAAGTCAAAGTGGAGCAAGTGTCCGCGCTCAACTTTGATTTCAGTGGGGCCGTTATGCCCAACAGGGGAATTAGGTCCGCTGTTGACAGCGGGGCAATTCTCGGCAGGCCAGGCGAGACCGACACCATATTCAGTTGCCAGTTTCTGCATATATTCACCGATCTCGATCTCGGTCATACCGATCTTGATGAAGCCAAAGGTCTTCTTATAGATTTCACCGGTGATCTCAATTGCTTTTCGAACACGCGCCTGTTCGGTAGGAGTCTTTCGTCCCCGTAATGCGGAGATGACGGGTTCAGCACTGAAGAGTCGATCGGCATAGGGCGTGCCTGCCAGGTACTCACGTAGCATCTCGTACATGGCGTGAGTCAATCCGTCGGCGTGGACATTGTTCCTCGACGTATTGACGGCAATTCGTTCCGGGTTGAGGCGGGTGATCGTCTCTCGTAAGAGGTCACGCACTGATTTGTCGTATCCTAAGATTTCGCTGAAAACATCTAGGCGCTGGAGAGCATCCTTTTCGAGGTTGCCGATGACAGCGACCTTATCTCCATTCCGCGTGATGATCAGCGCGGATGGCCAGGTCAGATCGTTGGAACCGATCAATAGATCAAGCGCTGGGTCGCGCACACCGCTTGTTTCACGGACAAATGTGAACCACATGTCAGTTTCCTGTTCCTTCAAAATCTCAATTGCTTGATTTACTTTTTCCTGAATGAGTGTCATAAGAACTCCTTAGTCTGTTTCTTGCTGTGAGATTGGAGCGGGTTTATGAAAAGCGCGTGGTTCTTTTACAAGAAAGACGAAAATGCATACCATCACTAACGACAACGCAGCAGAAACAGCAAATGTATTTGTAAAGCCTAGTGTATCGGCGATCCATCCCCCGAGTAGGGGTGCAATGATCGTAGCAGGGGCAGTGAGCGTTTGTGTGAGTCCGATGTAAAAGGGACGCTCCTTCTCATCGCTGAAGTCTACGCTCATCGTCATACCGTTGGTCCAGATGGCCACGTTGGCAAAACCGGAAAGGAGAAAGATCGGATAGAACCAACTCAGCGAGGGAGCCAGCCAGGCAAGGACAGAACTGAGCACAGCAGAGATCGAGCCAATGATCAGCATTAAGCGGTGACCGACGCGATCTCCCATCCAGCCCATGCTCGCGTTGGCGACCATTTGTGCGATGGTAAGTGTGGCGGTGAAATAACCTGCTGTGACCTCATCCATTTGGAAACGGCGCAGGGCATAGACAATGTAAAAGGAAAAGCCCATTGTGCCAAACTGGGAAAGGATGCGTGCAGTAAGGAACCAGTTGAAATTCTTATCCCGTTTGAGGATTTGTGCTGCGCCCTGCCAGAATGGCATCGGGTGTTCATCGATCACCTTGTCGTAATCTGCCAGTTCGCGTGTGAACGCAAGTGCAAACCATGAAATAGTGAAGAATACCATGGCGATAAAGAAACAAATTGCGAAGTTGTTCGGTTCTTCATAGGAACTCAATAGATAACCGGCAGCAATCGCTGATGCGCTGATGAACAGATTAGCAACGGCAGCTTGTACGCCAAAGAATGTTCCGCGGTTTTCAGGTGGGATGATCTTGGAGATCATGCTGGTCCATGGGTTGGCTGTGAATCCACCACCGAGTCCCTGCCAGGTGAGCAGGAGAAATGTGAGAAGCAGCCCCGCCTGCAGCCCGATCTTTGGCAACAGTAATGCGATGATGCCAAAGCCAAGGAAGGGAATTCGTTCATGGATGGTCATCAACAAGACTGTTCGTTTATATCGTCGCAATCTGGATGTATGACTTGCAGTGAATAGTTGAGGGAGGAGCCACCCTGCGGAGTGAATGGCGGGGACAAGGCCGATAAGAGTCGCTGAGTCTGTCATCGATGCAACAAAGAGGGGCAGGATCGTCCCAAAGGAAGCGAATCCCAGTGCGACGCCAAACATGCCACCGTCGATCAATCCGACTGTGACGTTGTAGCGCAGGTGTTTGCGGGCAAATTGTTCAACTTTAGATAAGGGAAACATCCTTTGATTCTACACCACTTGACTTTTCAACTTGTTTAGGGCGGTAATTTCGCGCTTGACAAATTTTCCGATACCGGTAAAATAAAAACGAACGTTCGTTCATTTTGGAGATGTGATGAAAAGCGAAAAACAGACAAAAGGTGAAGTGACACGGCTGTCCATCGAAGAAGCGGCGATAAGCCTCTTTCTTGAGCAAGGGTATCACGCTACTTCGATGCGTCAGATCGCGGACCGTGCAGAACTGGCATTGGGCGGGATCTACAACCACTTTGCGAGTAAGGATGAGATCTTCGAAGCCATCATCATTGATCAACATCCATACAAGAAGATATTGCCTCTGGTCATTGAAGTAAAAGGTGAGACGGCAGAAGAGTTTTTCAGCAATGCATTTCGTATTGTGATCCATGAGCTGGGCCAACGGCCAGAATTCATCAACCTGATGTTTATTGAACTGATCGAGTTCAAAGGGAAACATGGCTCCGTTATGCTGCGAGAAATTGCCCCTAAAGTATTGCCGGTCTTTGAAAAGCTCGTGAAAAACATGAAGGAGTTACGCTACAGGAACCCTGCCGTTATCATGCGGTCGTTCTTTGGGGCGATAATCTCCTATTTTGTTACTGACATGATCATCTCCAATTCCGTCATCAGTAAGTTGATGCCCAAAGACAGCACAGATGTTTATATCGATATCTTCCTGAGAGGCCTTTTAAAGGAGCCTGCATGAATTCACGTTTAATATCCATCATACGCAAGGAATTCATCCAAATCTTCCGCGACCCGCGCACGCTGGTGTTGATCATCGTGATGCCCATGCTGCAACTTTTTTTGCTCGGATACGCAGCAACGACCGATGTAAAGAACATTTCCATCGCGGTCTGGGATCAAAGCCATTCGCCTCAGGCGCGGGCGTTGTTGGATGCATTCCGTTCGGCCAATTATTTCAGTATTGATTACTTCGTCGGTTCCGATCAGGAGTACCGCGAGTTGATCGAAGCGGGCGATATTCGCGCCGCGCTGATCATCCCACCGGATTATGAACGGCGCCTATTGGAAGGCAAGGCGCAGGTCTCACTGGTTCTGGATGGTTCCGATGCAACCGTGGGTGGGACGGCTTTATCCACAGCGAAGTTGATCGGTCAGTCCTATGCAACCAAAGTGTTGAGCGAACAAGCCTCTCTCACGGGGCGACCCTCCTCATTCAGCCCGCCTCTCGATGTGCGCACACAGGTTTGGTACAACCCCGATCTTATCGCAGCCTACTTCAACGTCCCAGGCGTGATTGGCATGATCCTGTATTTCATCACGACCCTGTTAACTGCATCCTCCATCGTTCGTGAGCGTGAGCGTGGGACCATTGAGCAGTTGATCGTAACGCCCATTCGTTCCTGGGAATTGGTCGTTGGAAAGGTCCTCCCGTATTCCATTCTCGCTCTGATCGATATGGTCGAGATCCTTGTCATCGGACATTTATGGTTCAAGGTTCCGATCAAAGGGGATCTTGGTTTGATCTTTGTTCTTTCCGGGCTGTTCCTTATCTCCAGTTTGGGCATTGGTATCTTTGCCTCGACTGTAGCAAACACACAACAGGAGGCCTTCATCACGGTCATGGTCACAATGCTGCCGAGCATTTTCCTTTCGGGCTTTTTCTTCCCGATCGAAGCGATGCCAAAGGTTTTGCAGTATGTCTCTGCCATTGTGCCGCTTCGGTATTACCTCATCATCATTCGGGCATTGCTGCTCAAGGGAGTTGGCTTGCCAGCGCTGCAAAGTGAGGTCATTGCTCTTACCATTTTCGCGGTCGTCATTATGGGTATTGCCGCCCTGCGCTTCCGCAAACGCTTAGACTAAATTCTTTTAAGGAGTTAACCATGCAACATAATTTGCCTCCTCTTCCCGTTCGTATCCTTGTCGTTTTGATCGTTCTCTCTGCCATTGGATACTACGCCTTCCGTTCATTGAATCCTGACGACAACGGGCAACTCAAAGCCTCCGGCACGATCGAGTCTGTAGTTGTGAACATAGCCCCGGAGATATCCGGCAAGGTGACCGAGATCCTCGTTGACGAGGGACAGCCCGTCAAAACGGGCGACGTACTTTTCCGCATCGACGACACCCTTTTGCAGGCACAACGCAAGGTTGCGGTCGCAGGATTAGATTCCGCTAACGCAGCTAAATCCACTGCAGATGCGGCGGTCGCCTTTGCTCAGAACCAGTACGACCTGGCGTTCACCGCGGCCATCAATCAAACACAGGGCACTCGCATCCAGGATTGGTACAACGACCAACCAGGCGAATTCACGCTGCCTCTCTGGTATTACGATCAAGCTGAGCAGTTGAAGGCAGCCGCAATAACAGTGGAAGCCGCGAAAAGCGCTCTGATAGAAGCCCAGGACAAGCTGGCCAAAATTCAAGCCCAGGCATCGAATGCAGATTTCATTGCCGCTGAGACAAATTTGGCAGTGGCCCAAACTCAGTATCAAATCGCTAAAAGTTTAAATGATCGTGCCCAAGCCGGACTCAATCTCGATGAGCTTTCCAAACGAAAATTGTATATATATATGCGCGATCAGGCCCGTATTGCCAAAGGGCTCAATTCCAGATGGGTTTCAGAACTGGGCGTAGCTAAAGATCTTCGTGACGCGGCACAACAGATCTATGATGATGCCAAATCGAATCTGGACGATGCTCAGGATGCCTATAGCGACGCCATCACTACAGATGGAGCCAAGGATGTTCTAAAAGCCCGGGCAGACGTAAGTATTGCCCAGGAACAGTACTACACAGCGCTGGACTTCGAACAATCTCTGAAGACAGGTGTGGATTCCGCTGCAGTAACAACCGCTCAGAAGGCACTGGAACAGGCCCAAATGTCCGCCGACCAGGCCGCCAGCGCAGTTCAACAAGCCCAGGCAAATATTGATTTGTTAGATGCGCAAATCGCGAAGACGACCATCACAGCTCCTGTTGATGGTGTGATACTGACTCGGGTCGGTGAACTGGGCAGCATGGTTAGCGCCGGCGGCACGGTTTACACGCTGGGACGTCTCGATGACCTTACACTCACTGTCTACGTCCCTGAGGATCAATACGGTCACATCTCCCTCGGGCAGGAAGCTGCCGTCACGGTTGACTCATTCCCCGGTGAAACCTTTAATGCCGTTGTCGTTCAAATTGCTGATCAGGCGGAATATACGCCACGCAATGTCCAAAAAGTGGAAGGGCGCAGTTCAACAGTCTATGCCATCAAATTAAAAGTAACAGATACTGAAGGCAAGCTCAAGATTGGTATGCCTGCTGACGTGGTATTCAAATAATATTTATTCGTAGGGGCGGGTCATCTCGCCCGCAAATACCCAACGTGAAACGGGCGGGAACTCCGCCTTTACGGAAAACAAAATGAACGTTCTAGTTAATGCTACAAATCTGAAAAAATATTTCGGTGATATCCGTGCGGTCGACGGTGTCTCCCTCGAGATCAGTGCTGGTGAGATCTATGGACTTGTCGGTGCTGATGGGGCAGGGAAGACGACGACCATGCGTTTGCTGGTTGGTGCGCTCAAGGCAGATGCTGGTGAGGTCAACATCTGTGGGTATGACATCAACCACCAGACCGAGCAAGCCCGCTCACAATTTGGTTATCTCTCACAGCGCTTCTCGATGTATGAAGATTTAACGGTATTGGAAAATATCCGCTTCTTTGCTGAGGTACGCGGACTTAGGTCTGATGAATGGCTGCCGCGCTCGCTGGAGATCCTGGACTTTGTCGGGCTTGAAAAATTCAAAGACCGCCGTGCCGGTCAACTCTCAGGGGGTATGAAACAGAAGCTTGGGTTGGCCTCTGCACTGGTGACAAAACCGCG
>CAZKSG010000081.1:0-18558 GCA_964555335.1 uncultured Anaerolinea sp. | reverse complement strand
ACACTGGAATGAAAGTCTCGCGCCTCTGCCTCGGCTGTATGGGCTTTGGCGATGCGCAACGCTGGGTTCACAAATGGGTGCTGGATGAGGAGAACAGCCGCCCGATCATCAAGAAAGCCCTCGAGTTGGGCATCAATTTCTTCGATACCGCCAATGTCTATTCGATTGGGGCGAGTGAAGAGATCCTCGGCCGTGCTTTGAAGGATTTTGCAAAGCGGGACGAAGTGGTCATTGCCACCAAGGTACACGGCAAAATGCGGGAAGATCCAAACGGCGGGGGGCTCTCGCGCAAAGCGATCCTGAGCGAGATCGACAACAGCCTGAAGCGGCTGGAGACTGATTACGTTGACCTGTACCAGATCCATCGCTGGGATTATGAAACACCGATCGAAGAAACCATGGAAGCCTTGAACGATGTGGTGCGGGTGGGCAAGGCACGCTACATTGGTGCATCTGCGATGTGGGCTTGGCAGTTCCAGAAAGCACTGCATGTTGCCGAGAAAAACGGCTGGACACGTTTCGTTTCCATGCAGGACCATTACAACTTGCTTTACCGTGAAGAGGAACGGGAGATGTTGCCACTCTGTCGTGCGGAGAAGATCGGGTCGATACCCTATAGTCCACTTGCCTCGGGGCGGTTGACGCGTGATTGGTCATCAGAGAGCACGCTTCGTTCGGAAACCGATCAGATCCAGAAAGCAAAATATGATGCGGCAGCAGACATGGATCGCACGGTCGTGGAGCGGGTCGCAGAACTCGCGCACAAGTACGGAGCCTCGCGGACTCATATCGCGCTGGCCTGGTTGCTGCAAAAAGAACCGGTCACGGCACCCATCATCGGGGCGACAAAGATCGGGCATCTGGAGGAAGCGGTCCGCGCCTTCTCGGTGAAACTGACTCCGGAAGACGTCACATACCTGGAAGAGCCGTATGTGCCGCATCGTATTGTCGGTCATCAGTAAAATAGTCGGCTCATGAAACCTCCCACAAATGAACGCGAGAGGTTTCATCACAGAGATGTTGAGAGACTGTCCTACAAACACAATTCTGTCTGCCGTTTCTTTTGTCTTTTACAGAACGATGATGTATATGGGCGAAAAGTAATTGAATCTTGGCTCGATTTGTTTTATACTTTATACGAAAGGGGTGACCTTGATGGAGACACTATGGTGGCGAAATGGAATTTGGAACCCCAATTTTAGAAATGTCAAAATGACGCTGGTATTTGCTTTTTGCTGTGACTTGATCTGTTGGAAAGGAGTTGATAGAAACCCCTATGAGACGATTCGTCATTAAGGCGATCATTAAAGTGATCGTGGAATCTCTTTTAATCACTGCTGTCATTGGTGTCATCATCGGTATTATTGGTTATATCAATAAGTGGGATTCGTCAATTACCTATAGCAATGCGTTTTTCATAGCTGGTTGTTTGACAATCATCGCTGGCGCGTCGTCCCGACTGACAGCAGGCCAAGATTGGAACATGTCTCAATTGCTCTATGCAGAAAGTTTTCGCGATATGAGCAGTGGGGAACGGGCGAATTTCATAGTTAATGCAAGTAGTTCTGTGCGTTTGGTTATACTGGGGGCATTGAGTGGGTTGTTGTTAATCATCATCTCTGCGCTTGTGATAAGACTATTCTAGTTGGCACATTTGTGGGACTTAAAGAACAGAGCAAGAGTCAGGCAACCTGCACAGCAACTCTCTTTTATAAAGCGGTAAAACACAAATGAATTACAGATCGTCTACAGGCGTTTTGCCGTCCATCCAGTTCAATTCGCTGTCGAACATGAACTGTACCGGCCAGGTATAAGGATTCTGACCCCACTCCCTGAATGTCTTGATTTTTTCATATAACGCTTCCAGATTTTCACTTGTCGGTGCAACGTTCAACTGATAGATGGATTCCAGCAGTCCTTCGGGTTTGGCGCTTGCTCCTTCGAGCGCGCGCAGGAACCATTTGTGATACGGATACAACAGTTCGTTATGGGCGAGGATGAGACGCCCGCTGAACAAGATGAACTTGCTGATCGATGTTCCCAGCAGATATTGATTTTTTAGTCGAATGGATTCCGTGCAATACCAATGCCATGCTTCGAACTGGGCATGGAAGCGTTTGATCCGTTCAGCTTTGTCAGCGGCGGGATATTGTGTGACCTGCTGAAGCGTCTCTTCGAGTCCATTGATCTTGCTGAATAGGACCTGACTCCCTGCAAAGGCAAACCGGGCAGGTTCGCTGCCTCTTTCCTTCACCTGTTCGATGAAGTTCATGCTCGTGTATTTGCCGTCCACATAGCCGCCCTCGTAGGTACATAAATCCATATTGAAAAAATGGGCCTGGTCTGTTTCAAGCCGTCGCTTATGGTTTTCATCCGAGACGATGATCATGATGTCCACATCGGACGTGGACGTTTCAAACCCGTGGGCGATGGAGCCGCCCAGTAGGAGCGCGAGCACTTCGGGGTCGTGCTGAAAATACTCTGTGACGTTCTGAATGGATTGCGTATGATGAGAATACATGATTTGCCTCTGTTGAAGGCATTCTACAGGATTCTCCGACACAGGTCATGTGTCATTCATCGTGACATACAATGGAAAAGTTATTGAATGGTCCAGCCGCCATCCACCATCAATGTTTCTCCAGTGATAAGCGATGCGGCGGGCGACGCCAGGAATACGACCGGCTCTGCCACTTCCTCTGGTTTTCCGATGCGTCCCAGTGGAATCCGCTTGCGGACAGAGGCGCGGAAGTCGGCATCGTCCAGCCACTTCTTTGTGCCGGGTGTGGTGATGAACGTGGGAGCCACGGCGTTGACCGTGATGTTGTACGGTGCCCACTCCAACGCGAGACATTTGGTCAGGTGCGCGATCGCGGCTTTCGTCATGCAATAGACAGATTCGGTGGGTAATGCCACGAACCCGGCCTGTGAACACATGTTGATAATTCGACCTCGTTTTTGCTTGATCATGATCCTGCCAACAGCTTGCGCGGTGAAGAACGTCCCTTTGAGATTGACGTTTAATGTATCGTCAAAGTCCTTTTCGGTGACGCGTTCGGCAGGGTTCGGTGCGCCGATGCCGGCATTGTTCACCAGAATATCGATGCGCTTGAAGTGCTTATACCCCGCCCGCACCGTTGATGCGATCTCGTCCATTTTTGTAACGTCCATTTGCACGGGCAACACCTCCCGCCTCATGCTTTGGATCTGCCGGACGAGTCCCTGCCCCGCCGAAACCTGTCTCAGCCCGAGGATGATATCTGCCCCTGCTGCCGCCAGCGCCAGGGCGCATGCCCGCCCGATCCCTTTGGAAGAGGCAGTGACCAGCGCGACCTGACCAGTCAGGTCGAAAGAAGATGATCTTGTTGTCATTGGGTATTCTCCAAAAAATTGACGTTCACGAATCATGTTGTTTGGACACGAACTTGATGAAATCGAGATCCCTGGGCGATTGGCCGAGTGCATCCAAGTGCCGGCCGATTTCACTACGATGGTGCGTACCGTGGTTTACGATGTGCTGAAGGATGTGCCAGAGCGGGCGGGTTCGCGGACGAGCCCAAAGCCAGTTGTATGAGACCGTGCCATTCAATGCAGATGCTGATAATCCCTGCACATATTTCAGCAAAAGCCTATCTTCCTGATCCCACCTTTTTCGCAGCACAGACAGGCTGGGAAAATCTACCGCGGACAGTTTCTGCACAGGCAGTTTCCCGGTCTGCGCACCCTCCCTCCAATACCATTGTGTATCGAGCACATGGATGAGTGTACCAAAGATCGAGTGGTGGCTGAGACCGCTCTCTGCAAGAAGTTCTTTTGTGGAGAGATGAGCTGCCTTGCTGAGCACACGGTGATTGGCCCAGATGTTATATTCCACAAGGGTAAGCGCTTGTTTCTTATTCATAGACAGGTTCTTGCTACTCCCTTGTCACTGCCGTGAGATTCATCGTGAGCAAGACGCCAGGCTTGGGAAGTTCCCTGACGCCGATCACCGTCCGTGCCGGGCGATGGTCCCCCATCTTCTCGATGTAGGCGCGGTTCATCTCGTCGAAGTCACTCATTTCTTTGAGAAAGATGTTGATGTGAACAACGTGTTCCAGATCGGAGCCGACCGATTCAAGCATGACCTTGAACGAATCCAGGATCTGTTTCGTCTGCGATGCGACATCCGCTCCGGCGAGTTGGCCGGTGGCGGGGTTGACTCCCGCTGTGCCGCCGATAGTGATGAACGATCCCACCCTGGCAATGTGGTTATAAGGACCGATCGGGGTCGGAGTATTGGGCGGTGTGGATGTTTCAACAAGTGGGGACATGGTTTTCTCCTGATTATTGTGCAGTATTCCCGCCATCTACCAGCAGCAGATGACCGGTCATAAATGAAGAGTCGTCCGATGCCAGGAACAACACGGCTTTGGCGATCTCTTCTGGTTTGCCGAAGCGCCCCATGGGGAGGTAGTCGCTCGCTTCCTTCATTGCCTGTTCGATGCTCACCGGATTGGAACCTTCGAAGTAGCCCTTCTCCATCCAACGGTCCACCAGCGTGTCGCCAGGACAAACCGCGTTGACGCGGATATTCTCGCGGGCATAATCGAGCGCCATGGCCTTGGTCATCAGCCCGATCGCACCCTTGCTGACCACGTACGGAAAGGCGTTTTTGCCTGCCACCACCGACCAATCGGAACCGTTGTTCACGATCACGCCTCCACCCTGTTTGCGCATGTGCGGCAGAACGAGTTTGCACATATGCCAGACCGCAGTCACGTTGATGGCAAGCGTCTCATTCCATACATCTTCAGACGTTGTTTCGGCAGTGCCGCTGGTGACGATACCTGCATTGTTGAACAGGATGTCGACGCGGCCGAATTCGGCGAGGGTCCGCTCGACGACGCGGGAACAATCGTCGGCTTGGGAATGATCCGCCTGGACGAAGACGCCTCGCACGCCCCGCTGCGTGATCTCGTCCGCCACGCGTTGTCCTACTTCCGCGCGGCGTCCCGTGATGACCACATCTGCACCTTCCTCTGCAAACAGAAGTGCAGTTGCCTTGCCGATGCCAGATGTCGCTCCGGTGATGAGGGCAATTTTGCCCGACAATTTCTTTGTCATGAGATTTCCTTCTTGTAGAAGCGATAGCGTTTATAGATCTGTGCACCCAAGTGATGCGCGAGGGGCCAGGTATCCAGGTTTTCATCGCCGGTCAGGGAGAGATCTGCCCAGGTGTACCCGCGTGCGGCGGCACGTTTGGCCATTTCATCGAACAGCAAGATCGCCACACCGGTATCCCAATACTCCGGCGGGACAGTAACGGCTTTGATGGCCAGACATTTCGGTTTAAGATTTTTATAACGCAGGTATCGAAGGACATCCCACGGATAACGCATCCCGTTGAGATGGATGAGCAATTCGTTGAAATTGGGAATCCCGGAAAAGAAGCCCGCTGGTTTGCCATCCACTTCGGCGAAGAGGATCAATTCCGTATCGATCAGATCGAGCAAAGGCAGGACCGTTGCTGCAATCTGTTCATGTGTATACGGCATAAAGCCGCGCAGGTGTTTCATCCCTTCATTGGAGAGATATACGATCCGGTCGATCTCTCCGTCCACATCTTTCAGGTTTGCGCCGCGTATCTGGATATTCGGATTTTTTGCCCGAACTTTTTCAGCGAGACGTGAAAGCCGCTGTATCCGGGGATTGCTCAAGTCAATGTCGATCGCGTAGGCGAGTCCATCTTCATCCCCTTTTGTGAACCCGTAGCGCTCGAAGAATGTGTGATAGTAGGGTGGCTGATGCCCGCAAAGGATTGTGGGTGGGCGGTCGTATCCTTCAACGAGGATACCGCGCGAATCTTCGCGGTCCAGGTTGAACGAACCGTACAGGGACCTCATGTTTCTGTCGCGTGCCCACGCTTCTGCAAATTCGAACATGGATGTGAACACATCATAGTCATTGATGCATTCCACGAACCCGAACATACATTCCGGGAAGCCCTTCACACGCGTATTGTTGTAATCCTCGGCCAGGCAAAGCGTGCCGGCCGGTTTGCCATCCTTCCAGGCAATGAAAAATTCTGCAGAACCATCCTTGAAGAACAAACCCTGTTTCGGATCAGTGACCCTGGCACGTTCCGAGAGGATCGGCGGGACCCAAAGTGGATCACTTTTATAGATCATCCATGGAAAAGTGAGGAAGATATTTCGCTCGCGCTTCGTTCGAACAGAACCGATTTCGATGTTCATGCCAAACCTCTGGGTTCCATGGAAACTGCGCTTATAACGTGAAAAGCACGATCGCGATAAGCGCTGCGGCGATGCCCAGCCATTGTTTGGCCGAAATTCGTTCCTTCAGCAAGAGCCATGCCAGTATCACCGTTGTCCCGGGATACAACGAACTTAATACCGCGGCAACATCGAGCCTTCCAAAACGGCTGGCCAGGATGTAGAAAAAATTACCAGTCACATCCAATGTCGCGTTGAAGAGAACCACGGTCCAGGCGCCTCGCTGTACGGTAAGCGGCTCACGCCTGATAAGCACCACTACGAACAATAACACCGTTCCCGCCAGGCGTGATGCGATCATGGGCCATAGGATGGCATTCGTCTCCTGGGTGGCATAGTGGATGAAGATGAAATAGGAACCAAAGCCGATCCCGGCGAGGATCGGCCAACGCAGGTCCGTCAGTTGGTGAATGTGAAAGCGCTCCGTCTCGTTCCCGCGTGAGATCAACCAGACCGCCGTCAGGGCTATCCCAAATCCGATGAATTGGACCACGGACGGCAGCCCTTGTGTGGCTGCTCCCACAACGACAGGAAGCACTGCCGCAAATAGGGCAGATACAGGCGCGGCAATGCTCATCTGTCCCATGCTGAGACTGTGATACAGGATCAACAGTCCCATGGAACCAAGCGCACCCCCGATGACGGAATTGATCAACGCAGAAGGCGAGGGGAACGGCTCTCGATATATGCCCTGCACAAGTACGATCAAGACCAACCCAAAGAAATCTGCATAGAGGACTGCACGATATGCGCCAAGCTTGCGGCTTGCCAGCCCGCCTGCAAAGTCCCCGGCGCCCCATGAAAGGGCAGAGAGAAAACCAAAGAAGATCGAGAGCAAAGTTGTATTCCTTAAGGATGGATCTGAATAAAAAAGTCACTCGTTGCTGTACATGGCTCGGAGTGACATTGGGTTGCACATGGTTCAATTATAAGCTTTCATTCCCCCGTGCTTTTGGCATCATTTATTTTGGCTGGCATTCCACCAGTTCGAAAGAACGCCATAGATGATCTCATCGCCATCTGAAAATCCCTGAAGAGGGTAATTCTTTCCGCTCGTGGTGGCGATGTTGACGAAGTTTGTGATGCGTCCATAACGTCCACGCACTGATTGCATCTTGATCTCTTTAATGTCACGTGCGCTGAACACTTTTTCCTGGAACATGGTTTCAACGGTTAATTTGTTGCCTTCCACCTTCACAGAACCGACCTGAAAAAATGGAAGAACCATCATGATGCCACAAAAGCCTGCTGCAATGAGCGCGCCGACCCGGTTCTCCGGTGATGTGAACGCAGTCCAGACGGCGAAGAAACAAAAGGGAATCACGATCAACAGGATGCCATATTGCCTGAAGAGATTCTTGCGGAAAGTCCTTTTTCCGGTGAAGGTGGGAGATGCATCGCCCGCCGATGGTGAGTTTTCATAAGAATAGGAATTCACCCTGGCGGCCGGAGCCGCACCGAACAAATCCGGGCGTTTTTTGCGCAGCATCTCGACAATGACCGGATAGCCCTTGACCTGTGATGTGACTTTGACGTTGTTCCCCTTTTTCGTGGTGAGTTGAAGGTTTTGCTGCATTGAATTCGACTTGATACTGGCAATCCCTTCCCAACTCACATAAGTGCTTGTCAGCCCGAACATGTGCGAAGTGCGGATCCCTTTTTCGCTGATCTCCACCTGCGCTGAAACGAGCCATATCACGGGTAGCATAATCACGGACAAACTGCATGGCACAAGCGCAGCCGTTGGGCTCTGGAAAGCGATCAAGGTCAGGCAGCCAAAGAGCACAATGGATGCGTACACGATGATGCGCGTGAATAGCGAATATTTGAAGACTTGCGGCTTTTCTGTTTGTGGCTTGGAAGGCGTTTTGGGTTGAGGGTTGCTCTGTGAGATGGCTGGTTCCGGGACCTGCGTTTGCTCAAGTTCAGACTCTGATTCATAATCATATGTGAACGCACTCGATGAGTAGTTCAATGGCCCGGGCTGAGATGGGGTTGTCGAAGCAGGTTCAGCCATCGGCTGCGCGAGAGCCGGACTCATGTGAGCGCGGTCCATGTCGAGCAGTTCGTCGCGCGCGATCTTGTTCGTCGGGTCCAGAGTCAACACGCGGTTCAAGCACTGACGTTTACGTTGTGGGTCATCTACTACCGCGGCGAGCACGAGCCAGGCATCAATATCATTGGGGTTGGCGGTAAGAGCCTGTCGGACAAGCTCGATGGCCTTTGGCTTGTCTCCCTGATTGGCTGCGTCGATGGCAGATTGAACAAGTGCGTGCATGATCGTCTCCCGGAATTGTGATGCCTGTGTTTCAGCGTCACAACTGTACCTGAGCCATGCACCCCCTGCAAGATGACTTAACTCACACCTTCCCCGCCGCTTTTGCCCGGTCCAGTACTTTTTGTGCGTTCCTTAAGAGTGGCATGTCGATCATTTTCCCGTCGAGTGCATACGCTCC
Organism: uncultured Anaerolinea sp.; assembly: GCA_964555335.1. Lineage (GTDB taxonomy): Bacteria > Chloroflexota > Anaerolineae > Anaerolineales > Villigracilaceae > Defluviilinea. Next base: position 9,830 of record CAZKSG010000081.1, on the reverse strand, counting down.
CTTGCCTTCACGCTGGCTGGTCTCGAACGTCTCGACGATCCTCTTTGCATACTCAATGGCTTCCTCGGATGGCGTGTACGCCTCCTGCACAGCCGATACCTGGTTCGGGTGAATGATCTGTTTTCCACTGAAACCGAATCCGGCTCCCTGCTCCGCTTCGGCGCGCAGCCCTGCTTCATCGCGAAAATCAATATAGACCATGTCAATGGATTGCAGGTCGTTGGCCGCGCACGCGGTGACCACGGCCTGGCGCGCATACAATACTTCGGTTGCTTCCTTCGTGCGTTTGGCTCCAATGGATGCGGCGTAATCCTCCGCGCCAAAGATGATCGCTTCGAGCCGCTTATCTGCTTCGGCGATCTCTTTCAGGTTCAGGATCCCTTTTGCCGTTTCCACCCCGACCAATAAACGAATACTGCCAATATTTTTATTACTCGATAGCTCATAGGTCTCGATATGATCGCTGACCCACTTCACCTGTTCGGCTGTTTCGATCTTTTGCACCACGATTGTATCGGGATTGGTCGCCAATGCCGCGGCAAGATCATAAGACTCCAATCCCGAGCCGATGCTGTTAATGCGTATGCAACGCTCGGAACTCCCAAAGTTCAGTTCCTTCATCGCCTGTGCAATGACGGACCGTGCTTCAGCTTTGCGATTGGCTGCCACACCGTCTTCCATATCCATGCAAATGCAGTCTACGCTGAGTGCCGTGGATTTTTCGATCTTGCGCCGGTCGTCGCCAGGCATGTAGAGTAGTGCGCGTCGTGAGTGCATAGATCTCCTGATTTGCCACAGAGTCACGGAGACGCAGAGATTTTAAGAGTGTTTTCTCAGAGTCTCTGTGTCTTTGTGGCTATTTCTTTTTTAAAAACATCGCCGTCCGTTCGAACTCGACCACAATTGTACCGTCTGGTTTCCTGCCCCAGCATTTGATTCGCACAATTCCAGTATTGGGTCGTGATTTCGATTCGCGCATCTCGATGATCTCGCTCTCGGCGTAGATCGTATCGCCGTGAAAGACCGGGTTGGGATGCGTAACCTTGTCATAACCAAGATTGGCGATGATCGTCCCTTCGGTGAGATCGGGGACGGTCAGACCGACAACCAACCCGAACGTAAACACCCCGTTCACCAGTCGCCGACCGAATTCTGTTTTCGACGCGAAATCCTCGTTGACATGCAGCGGCTGTGTATTCATCGTCAGCGCGGAGAAGAGGACGTTATCCATTTCGGTGACGGTGCGTCCCGCGTGTTTGAATTTCATGCCCACTTCGAGTTCGTCAAAATATTTTCCTGTCATGCAGTCTCCTTGCCACTAAGAGCGCACAGTTTTTTTTGAGAAAACTTGGCGCTAAAGTATTATTTTACAGTTTTCCGTTTTGTCTTCGACGTCGCTCTCTTCTTCTTTTGAAGTCCAAGCAGTCTTTTCAATTCCGCGTGATTATCTTCCGCAGTGATTTCAAGTTCGTCAAGACGGCGGATCAGGTTGTTGATCTCCAGTTCCGCTTTGGTGTTCACCTGATGATCGATCTCTGCCGCGAGACGGTCCTTGTCGGATTGCCGATTTTGACTCATCATGATCACGGGTCCTGAATACGCAGCCTGGAAGGAGAGCATCAGGTTCAGCAGGATGAACGGATAGGGATCCCAGTGATTGATCCATGCAGTCACGTTGAGAATGATCCAGACGGTGAGGATCATGGTCTGTGCGATGATAAACGGCCACGAGCCGATGGTATCTGCCACCCGGTCCGCGACACGCTGACCCCACGTCATCTGCTCCTCTTCCATTTCATTGACGTTACGACTCGCCATGCGCCGCAGGAGTATATCGTTTTGATGGAGACGTCCGCCCAGTTCCACCATGACATCGATCGCGGCGTGAGTGTGTGTGTGAAGAAAATTGAAGAACTCATCCCGTTCCAGGACGAGCGTTGTGAGATGGTCTATCGCGCGGACGCGCGCCGTGCGCGGCTCATTTGTGAGCATCGAGAGTTCTCCGAAGAAATCGCCCGGTCCCGCTTCGTGGAGGATCACATCCGAACCGTTCGCATCACGAATAAAGATCTCGGCATGCCCTTCGGTGACCACATAGAACAGATCGCCGATCTCACCTTCGCGGATGATCAACTGCCCCGGCTTGAACTTCAACTCGTCCATGATCGAACGGATGCCGGCCACCTCCTGTTCATCCATTTCGCTGAATAACGGGATTTCGCGCAGTTCGATCTCAGCCATATCTTTCTCCTTAAAACGGATTGTCGCAGAGACATTGAGTCGCAGAGTTTTTTACGCTTCTTCGATCTCCACCAACATCTGTTCGCGTTCCACGATCTGTCCCTGTGTTACAAATAATTTCTTCACTACACCATCTCGCGGTGACTGGACTTTGATCTCCATCTTCATCGCTTCGAGCAGCAGTAGGGTTTGACCCTTGATCACCGCATCTCCCTCGCTGACATTCACCGCACGGACCTGCCCCGGCATGGGGGCGGTCAGGTCATTTGCTGCGTGATGATGACCATGTCCGCTTTGGCGTGTGCCGGAGGATTTGGTCAATACGGTGGTTTGACCGTTCACCGTCACCCAGCGTTTGGCATTCTCGGAGGAAACATGGGCGATAACATGCCTGCCGTCGATGAGCAGATCCAGTCTGCCATCTTTAAATTGGAGGATCTCGACGGCAACAGCCTTATCATCCAACTTTGCAATATAACCTTTGCTTGATGGGATGAGTTCAATCGTCGTGTTCTCAAAGGTCGATTTCATTAGTTTCGAAATCCATTCGCTGTTTTCCACGGACTATATGGGTCCACTTCATTTGTTCCTGACACCTGAGACCTGATCCCTGACACTAACGTGTCTGCAAGCGATGCTGCAAGTAAAGACTCGAGCGAAGGTGTACTGAACGGCGCCCAATCAAATTTCGTTTCCACCCAGCGCGTGGTAACTTCGCCATTCTTGAAATCGGGGTGAGTCAGGACGGATTGGAGGAAATCGATATTTGTGATAACGCCGTGCACAACGAATTCCTTCAGTGCCGCCTGCATCCGTTGAATGGCTGCTTCTCTTGATTCTCCATGCACGATCAGTTTCGCCAGCAGTGGATCATAAAAGTGAGTAACATCGCTGCCCACGGTGAAACCCGAATCAACGCGGATGCCGGGTCCGCGTGGTTCGATGAATTGCAGGAGTTTTCCTGTGCTGGGCAGGAACCCGTTGGCGGGGTCCTCGGCATAGACACGGCATTCGATGGCATGTCCGCGCTGAGTGAAGTGGGTCTGTTCGAACGGGAATCGCTCTCCGTTGGCGATTCGTATCTGCCAGTGGACAAGGTCGAGTCCGGTGACGAGTTCGGTGACAGGATGTTCTACCTGTAATCTTGTGTTCATTTCGAGAAAGAAGAACGAAGAAAGATCGGGGTCAAAGATGAATTCAACGGTCCCGGCATTGTAGTAGCCAACAGCCTTTGCCGCTCGTACTGCGGCGTCTCCCATCCTTGCGCGTATCTCAGGTGTAAGCAGCGGCGAAGGCGTCTCTTCGATGATCTTTTGGTGACGTCGCTGCACGGAACATTCACGTTCGAATAAATGGACAATATTTCCATGCGGGTCACCGAAGACTTGAAATTCAATGTGATGGGCGTTGGCGATGTATTTCTCGATCAACAAGCGGTCATCGCCGAAGGCATGCAGCGCTTCCCGTTTCGCTGCCCGGACTTCTTCAAGCAGGTCCTTTGCATCCCAGACGATGCGCATCCCTTTGCCGCCACCGCCCGCCGATGTTTGACCAACACAGGATAGCCGATTTCGTTTGCAGCCTTTTTAAAATCCGAGTCTGATACGAGTCCCTCATACCCTGGCACAGTCGGAACCCCCGCCTCTTTCATCCGGATTTTCGATTCCGCTTTGTCACCCATCGCGCGGATGGAATCGGCTGAGGGTCCGATAAAGATCAGCCCCGCCGATTCGACTGCGGCGGCGAAAGAGGCGTTCTCTGAGAGGAATCCATAGCCTGGGTGAATGGCATCTGCTTTCGAGTCGAGTGCAGCGCGGATCAGGACATCCACATTCAAATAGGATTCCCTGGGCGATGCTGCACCGATGTGAATCGTTTCGTCGGCATGTTGAACGTGCAGCGCGTTTTTGTCGGCGTCGGAATAGACAGCGACAGTTCGAATGCCGAGTTCCTTGCAGGCACGCATGATGCGGATGGCGATCTCGCCGCGGTTGGCAACAAGGATTTTTTTGATCATTTCATCAACATCGCGAGCAGTTCTTGTTCTCGCTCGGGTTTCAAACCGGCGCGCCACTCGTGATTGGGGGGACGTGTTTCTGCCCAGTCAATCGTATCGCGGATGGTCTCTTCAAGCGGGCGGAAGGTGAGCCCGGCACGGATCGCTTTCGACACATCCACGCGCGAGAAGCCCGCCTCTTCGTCTGTGTCTGGAACCCAGACAGGCATGTCGCTCCATGGCGCGACGGCATGTTCCTGCAAAAAATCGCGGCCTGCCCAATGGAATGTTGCATTACTTCTGCTCACGCGTTTACATGCGTCGAGCATGGCGCCGATGGACAATTCGTAATCAGGTCCTGTGGCGTTATATATTCCTGATGTATTCTCCTCGATCAACTTGATGATGAACGCGGACAGATCGCGTACATCGATAATTTGAACAGGTGTTTGCGGCGCATCTGGTGCGATCACATCGCCGCCGCGTTTGACTCGTATGGGCCAATAGGTGAAGCGGTCGGTTGGGTCATGCGGACCCACGATCAGACCGGGGCGAATGACCAATGCACGGTCGCCGTACATATCCTGCACCGTTATCTGGCACAACGCCGGGAGCGGGCCCTACGTGTCGCCGGTCATCTCTTCGACAGGTTCGTCTTCCAACTTGCCAACGGGATCGGACTCGTTGATGCCGATCTTTGAAAAGACTGCGTACACCGAGATGGACGAAATGAAGACGTAGCGTTTCACGCTTCTCTCCAAGCCGTGAGCTGATAGGCGGACAATGCGCGGCAGATACCCCGCCACGTCAACGACCGCGTCCCATTCGCGTCCCGCTGCCTTTTCGATGTCATGTTCGCGGTCACCAAGGATGGTCTGAACATTCGGAAATAAACCCGGGTTCGTCTTGCCGCGGTTGAACAAAGTCACTTCGTGCCCGCGCGCCAATGCTGCATCTACGAGATGTCGTCCCAGAAATTTTGTGCCGCCGAGAATGAGGATTTTCATTTTATTTCTTTACCCTCGTCAGTGTTGCTTCTGTCGTTTTCATTTCGCCGAGTTCGGGATGGATGTTGTACGCAGTGATGACCAGATGGTCGATGTCGATCAGATCCACCTGGGTGCGCCAACCCCAGTCTGGCCCGCCGGTGGGATCGGGGTAACTGCCCAGAACAGAGAATCCGTCATCAGTGGCGTTGCCCGTGCAGAACATGATGGCAGTATTGTTATGGAACGAGTCGAGCCAGGATGTTTCAAATCGGTTCAAGGTGGTGTTGTAGCCAAAGGTAAACATGCCATGCTGCTGTTCTCCCTCGATGGCAGATTGGTATAGGAAAAGAGCGAAGCGTCCGTCCAAAATGAGCTGAATGTTGCCGACGAGCGGTGCTTCTCCAGCGAGTTTATCCGGCTCGAACCATACGCGGGATATCCCTGCCCAGCCGCCGGTCAACAGCGAAAGCAAGTGATGCGGGCTGCCGGTGGATTGTTCGAATGTCATGGTTTCCTTCCTTTTTCAACTATGCTAACTACATAAACGTTTATTCTTGAGTTGATGTTCTGTCTCAGTGGCCACGAGGTCGAAGCGGGCGCACTTGCCCGTGATCCAACCGTCGGAACCGACCGTGCCGAAATCGTCCGGCCACGGATCATTGTCCGTATGCAGGCTGTACATGATCTCGGCGATCAATCCGCCATCGCCTGATGGGAAGACGGCAACGCTATCCACGCGGTATTCCTGGATCGCCCCTGCATCAACATATCCCTGTAATGTTTTTTCAAAAATCGCCTTAGCCATGGGTTCAATCGTAAACGCCTGTACGCTGTTCAGCGGGATCGCGCCAAAAACGTCGCTGGGGGCAGGGATGGGAGATGCTGTTTCGGTGGGCAGTGGCGCTTCTGTTCGAGCAAGAGTCACTGTGGCGGCTGGCAGAGGCGTTTTTGATGGTGGTAACGGAGTGGGAGCAACAGCCTGTGATTTGCAGGATGTTGTGATAAGTAAAATTGCTGCAATGAGACTGGTTTTGATTTTCATTTTAGGCTCTATGAAAAACGTGAATGCCGAAGAGTGCCATAATCTACAGATCCTGTCTTCCTGAGGGAGCGTTCTTCTGCGACCGAAGGATCTCGGTCGTTGCGGCAGAGACCCTTTGTTATCGCTCAGGGTGACATGCTTTGTTACATCCTGAAAACTCCAAATCCTTCCTCTTCCACAGGTGAATTCAATACAACAGACAATGCCAATCCGAGTACCTGCCTTGTATCCACCGGGTCGATCACGCCATCATCCCACAGGCGCGCGGTGGAATGATATGGATTCCCTTCATTTTCATACTTTTCCAAAATGGGACGTTTGAACTCGTCGGCTTCTTCTTGTGTCATGGTAGGTTTGCCTTCGCGTTGCAGTTGCTCCTGTTTGATGGTGAGCAATACATTTGCGGCTTGTTCTCCGCCCATGACGGAGATGCGGGCGTTGGGCCACATCCACAAGAAGCGCGAGCCATAGGCACGACCGGACATGGCGTAGTTTCCCGCGCCGAATGAGCCGCCGATGACGACGGTTAGTTTTGGCACACGAGTCGTCGCCACGGCATGAACCATCTTTGCGCCGTCCTTGGCAATGCCGCCAACTTCGGCTTCACGCCCTACCATGAAGCCGGTGATGTTTTGCAGGAACACAAGCGGAATCCCGCGCTGGTCACACAGTTCGATGAAATGCGTCGCCTTGAGCGCGGACTCGCTGAACAGCACGCCGTTGTTGGCGATGATGCCGAGGGGGTATCCGTGGATGCGCGCGAACCCGCAGACGAGAGTCGTGCCGTAGCGGGCTTTGAACTCGCGGAATTTACTGCCATCCACGAGGCGGGCGATGATCTCGTGAACGTCGTAGGTGGCGCGGAAATTGGTGGGGAGGATACCGTACAAATCGTCGGCGGGGAATAAAGGTTCTTCTGGAGGAGCAACTTCCAGCTTGGAGAGATGCGTGTGCAAGTTGGGAGTCTGCAATGTTTCCACGATATCCCGCAAGAGTTGAATCGCATGATCGTCATCTTCGGCGAAATGATCTGCAACACCAGAGAGGCGGGTGTGGACATCCGCGCCGCCCAAGTCTTCTGCTGAAACGTCTTCGCCCGTCGCAGCTTTGACGAGCGGAGGTCCGCCGAGGAAGATCGTGCCCGTACCTTTGACGATGATGGCTTCGTCGCTCATGGCAGGGACGTACGCGCCGCCCGCCGTGCAACTGCCCATCACCGCCGCGATCTGCGGAATCTTTTTGGCGGACATGCGCGCCTGATTGTAGAAGATGCGACCGAAATGATTGGCGTCGGGAAAGACTTCGTCCTGCAGGGGCAAAAACGCCCCGCCCGAATCGACGAGATACAGGCAGGGCAGATGATTCTCCTCGGCGATCTGCTGGGCGCGCAGATGTTTCTTGACCGTCATCGGGAAGTAGGAGCCGCCTTTGACCGTGGCATCATTGGCGACGATGAGCACTTCGCGGTTGGAGACGCGCCCGATGCCAGTGACGATGCCTGCGGCGGGAGCGGCTTGGTCTTCGCCAGCACTGCGTCGGTCTTCGTAGAGGTCCCACGCGGCGAGGGCGGATAGTTCCAGGAACGGCGAACCGGGGTCGAGCAGGCGTTCGATCCGTTCGCGGACGAAGAGCTTGCCCTGCTCTTCCTGTCGCTTGCGATATTTTTCGCCGCCGCCCTGTCGGACGAGGGCAAGTCTTTCGCGGAGTTGATTGGCTAACGCTCGATGATGGTCTGCGTTGGCGTTGAAATCGTCGCTATTGGGGTTGATGTTTGATTGGAGGGTTTCCATATTTGGTGAGTAGAAAGTGGTGAGTGGAGGATGGATTATGGTTAATGGAGCATGGTTAATTGTTGATTGAGTCTAGCATAAAAAAGAGACTTCCGACACGTCTTCGCTCGAAAGTCTCTCCATTCACCCATGACACAACCATCACCCACTCCCTACTCCCCACTCACTATCTTGTTCTCTTCATCCTTCATCCCCCACGCGAAGCGTTCAGCCTTTCGAGCATCCTCTCCGCCTCCTCACTCGCAGGGGACCACCTTGTCACTCCTGTAAACGGGCAAGAAATCGTTCCGCCTCTTCATACGCGACCTTGTAATAATACGGCGGACCGTCGCACGTGGCGAGTTTCTTGGCTTCCTCGGCATATTGCTTTGCCTTGGCTTTGTCCTTCTCCTGCTCCAGTGCGTATTGGGCGAGGAACAAATTCACGTCCGCGCCTTGCAGTACGTAGCCGCTCCGCTCCGTGATCACCAGCGCCTCCGACGCTTTCTCCTGCGCGTCCTTGAAATCGCCCTGGGCGTAACGTAACCGCGCCAAATCTAGCAGGATGTTGGCTTCATGGTCAACCATATTGATTTGCCGACAGAGATTGAGCGCTTTGGACAGGTTTTCTTCCGCCAGAGTCAATTCGTTGTTGACGAGATATGCCGCGCCAAGCAGCCAGTAGGCACGAACATAATCGCGGGGAACAGGAATATCTTTTGCTTGCTCATCCGCCAGTTCAAGGGCGCGATGGGCACATTCGATTGACGATTTCAGATTTTCAATTCGCGATTGTCTATTGTCTATGGTCTGCCGTCCTAGAAGCAGGAAACGCAGGGCGCGGTATAGCCAATTTATTCCATAACCTTGTGGATTTTCTTTCCAAACCTTTATTTCAATTGCTTTATTCAACTCTTGCTCTGACTCTTGCCACGCACCGCGATAGAACAGGACACGCCCCAATTCCTGATGACCAGCGGCTTCAACGAATTCATCCGCGATCTGGCGACACAGGTCAATTTGGCGGCGCAGGTTGAACTCTGCGGCACTCGGCGCGCCGATGGGCAATAATGCCGCGGAAGTCAGAGACTGCAACCCTTTAGCGAGATTTTTCTTTTCATCCGCTTTTTCTCGCAAGGCAATATGCATTTCAAACAGCGGAACGGCGCGGCGCGGCTGTCCAGTTTGACCGTAGGCGTTGGCGAGTTCGTTGAGAGTCCATGCTTGGTCGTCGTCTTTTTTTAAACGCGGCGGTTTGTCTTCGCCGTCGAGAAATAAAGCGCGTAAAAGTTCAATCTGTAATTGATAAGCGCCAAATTGATAATAAATTGGTTTCGTTAGTCGGTCATAAAATAAATCACACGCCTTATCCAAATTTCCCGCCCTGACCATGTGATGATACAGTTCGATGACGGGCGCAAGGTCATCCAGCGTTTTCACCTTTGTTTTCGGCGATGGCATAACGTCAATCATCACGTCAATAAAGTGAAACGCAAGATTCTTGTGGGTTTCCCTGCGTTCCGAGTCAGTAAAACGATCATAGGCATAATGCCGCACGATCGGGTGTATGTCGTACCTCACCCCCGCCCCCTCTCCTTGTAGGAGAGGGGAGACGTATTGCAACAGTCCGCGCTGGCGCAGGTCGAGCAGGGCTTTGTCCAGATCGGGGCTGGGGAACACCTTTTTCAACACGGCGTATTCCATCGAGCCGCGAAAGCAGGACATCTTGCTCAGCAAATCCCTGCGCTCGGGGGCTAAACTTCCGTAGGCGCGTTCCAACACGTGATGTCGTC
>CAZKSG010000080.1:0-18661 GCA_964555335.1 uncultured Anaerolinea sp. | reverse complement strand
ATCGGTCAGGTAGATCTTGACCAATTCGGTGTACATTTCCTTCAACTTGGCAGGATCGGTCTCGGTTGGGATCGCCTTAATGATCTCATCGGCGGCCGGGTTGGAATATTGACCCCAGTTACCGTTCCAGTTGACTGCCATACCCACAAACTCAGAGCTGAGCAGGTGGCGGATGCGTGACCACGGTTGTGTTGGGCCAGCGCCATCGGACCACATCATGAAGATATCATAGCCCTCGGGCAGCGGGGTATCGGATTTGGTAACGACGGTCTGATAAACGCCCCATTCAGGGTAGTTGGTGGTGATGTCAATGCCAATTGCTTTACCAGCGGCAGCAACGACCTCGATCGCAGCTTGCCAGTCAGACCAACCATTCGGGCAGGTCGCAACATAGGAAAGCTTCTTGCCGTTGTACTCACGCCAACCATCGCCATCGGTATCCTTGATTCCAGCGTCATCGAGAAGCTTCTTGGCGCCTTCGATGTCATTGCCGGACCACTGCAGATCCTTGACAGCGTCGTGATCATAGAGAGCCTGCTCACCAGCGGTCGGGTTCATGAGGGATCGCGGAACCTGGGAGAAGGTGGCTGATTGATTGGTCATCGCATTGGCGATGATGGTGGGATAGTCAACTGCAATGGCGATTGCCTTGCGGACAGCAAGCTGATCCAAACCGTAGGACTTCAAATTGAAGAAAGCGGTCGGGAGGCTGGCGCCAATACCATAGGGAGCATCGGGCAGGTACGTGGAAATGGGCAGGTTGTCCTTAAGCCACAGATCCTGAACGTTGGAGTTGAATTGCTGTGATACATCCACCTCACCTGCTTGCAGGGCGGTTGTACCGGCGGCATTGTCCTTGTAGATCACATGAGCGAGGTACTTCGGAGCAGGCAGCTTGCCCCACATGGAGGCATCTTGACCCCAGTAATTGTCGTCGCGTACGTAAACGACCTTGGTGTCATCAGCAAAGAACTTGTGATAGGGACCGGAGTAGACAACGTCTTCCGCGGGATCAGCCATGAGGGCGGTCGCATCAGCGGAGCGTGCTTCCAGCGTTTCGGTCCAAGCCTTCTGGACAACATAGTTGCTGCTCAGGTAGGCGGCGACGATCAAAGGATTGACAGCCTTGCCATCGGCATCGAGTTTGGCCTTGACCACAACGGTCTGAGGATCGGCAGCTTCGATGGTGTCGATGTAATCTTTGTTGCCAGCGCCAATACCGGTGTTGTACTTGACGTGGGTGGCCCAAGTGTAGGCAACATCGTCAGCGGTCACTGCGGTGCCATCGCTCCACTTGGCGGCAGCTTTAATCTTGAAAGTGATCTCAGTTTGAGCATCATTCCAGGCGTAATCGCCATCCGCGAGCAAAGGATAGACCTTGCCGTCGAGCATGTTGTACAGGTACGGGGTTTCGAACATGATCACGCGGGCGTTATCCTGCTGTGCAATGGCGAGAGCATTGTTCATGCTGTTGGAGTAGGGGTTCCAACCAACAACTGGGCTCCACTGTTGACCATTGAAATACAGGGTTTCATCGCGGGGCAGGGAATTTGCATCAACGGGGGCTTCCGTCGCGGCAGGGGCTTCTGTCGCGGCGGGGGCTTCTGTCATTGCGGGGGCTTCCGTTGCCGCTGCAGGAGCTTCAGTCGCTGCAGCTCCACCGCATGCCGTGAGGATCATCGATGCGACGACCAACAGGGACAGAACATACAAAAGTTTTTTCATGGTGAGTTTTCTCCTCATAATAGGATTTGGGGTAAACGACAATTGAAATTTGAGAGGACAGTATCTGTGAAGGGAATTCACCTCCTTTACAATTATTTTTTACGAATATTGACATCCACATGAACGACGATAGACGATCTCTGTGGGAAGGACGACCGCTGTTTCATTTGCAGACTGACTTTCCAGCAGGGCAAACAACTTTTCAGCCGCCATTCTGCCTACTGTCTCTGTGGGAGCTCGAACCGTAGTTAAGGGTGGATTTAGGAAAGGTGCAAATCCGAGATCATCGAAACCGATCACGGCAATCTCATCAGGCACCTTGATCCCACGTTCCTGCAATGCTTTGAGGACTCCAATGGCCGCATCGTCATCCCCTGTGAATATAGCATCGAACGCGACCCGCTTTTCACTGCCAAGGAAATCGTGCATGGCTTGATAAGCAATGTCGCGTTCGAAATCTCCGTTCAAAACAAGATTTTCATCAAAAGCGATTCCATTTGCCTCTAAGGCATTTTTGTACCCAAGTTCCCGCTTGATCGAATCCTCCTGGTGAATAGGACCCCGTAAGAACAAAATCCTTTTCTTCTGATGGACCGTGATCAGGTGATCCACCAACATTTGAGTGATTTCGGCATTTTCAACAGTAATACTGGGGATGGAAAGAGAGGAGGGCGATGTGCGATAAACCAGCACCATGGGAAAACCGCTCTGGTTAAAGTTCACCAGATCGTCGTCCACCAGCCCATCGGCAAAGACAAGCATCCCATCCGTATTATGCGGACCGATCGGAGGCTGGGTATTTTCACGGCTGTCTGCGTGATAAGTGGCCACGATCAAGTTGTATCCCTTTTGGCGGATGATCGCTTCAACGCCGTTCAGAAGTGGGACGAAAAAATCATTGTGCAAGTTGTTTAGCAGGAGCCCTACCACCCGTGTCTTTCGGGATGCCAGATGCCGGGCGGCAGCGTGAGGCACATACCTTAAGCCAGTCATGACCTTATCCAATCGTTCCGCCACCTCAGGAGAGACCGGTGCGTTTTGATTGATATAACGGCTCACAGTGGCTACGGAGACACCTGCCTGCCGTGCCACATCACGTATCGTGACGGAAGATGAGCGACGAGTCATTTATGTAACCGTTTACAGTATTTCACATTACCATCATACAATCCAGTTACGTTTTTCCTAATTTATCCAGTAATGATTAACAAGTAAGCGATGGCTATTCTGCTGTTGGTGAACAGAGGGACAAGACTTCATAACGCGTTCTTTGTCGGCGAAGTTTGACGCGTATATATATGGAAAACACCACAGTCAGGATAGAACAAAATCAGCCTCAGGGAAATCGGGAGTTCGGATGATTTCAATGTAACAATATGTAATAAACTGTGCAGATAAAAATCACTTTGGGGGATAAATAACCACTAAAAGTTACCCAACATTCTTTAATTTTCGATTGTTGGGTAACTTTGAGCGGTCATGAAGCAAATTGATTAAGCTTCAACGCCAAAAAGTAGTGCCGCAACAACCTATAAGCGTTGCATGTTGGGTCTTGAATCAGTTACTAGACCAGTTTCAATTCCTTTGCATATGTAATGGCCTGTACCCGGCTATTGACATTCAATTTGTAATAGATATTCCCTACGTGTGTTTTAACAGTGCTTTCCGAAATGGATAATCGCATCGCCATTTCACGGTTGGAGCACCCGGCGCTCATAAGGCGGAGCACTTCCTGTTCACGTGGACTAATGGAAGCAGACGCGGATAGCTGTTCGATCTCAGCCTGGGAGATTTGTAAAGTGCTCCCAATATAGTTCGACAATCGCATTACATGCTTGATAAAAGCTTGTGTCTCACCAGTCATATTTTCTGTTTGCAGCATAAGTGAAAGAAGCGGCATGCATAAGGTGCTACTCTCCAGGAAGGGGCGATAGAATTGCTCCGATGCTGCCAGCCGAATCGCCTCTTTCATGATCTGGATCGCCTGATTGATTTTATGTTGATCGAAAAGAGCTTTTGCAAGTACGATCCGCGGACGCATTAACGGTACCGATAGAATTCCATGTGGATATTGTGAGATGACTGCGCTTATTTGTTTCTCGGCCGCATCTCCCTGATTTTTTGCCAGCAGAACTTCTGCACGCACCAACTGGGATAATCCATGTTCTTCAATATCTGCTAATTCATTCAGGGTCTGTTCAGCAGATAATACATCTCCCTTGCGAATGAAAATAAATGCCTCATACGCATGGAGATCTTGATCGGTCCATGCCCCTGATGGGCGTCGAAGATGTAGATCGCGTATGGAGTGGATGTTGGCAAGGGCTTCAGTGAAATTACCCTGCGTGATGAGTATTTCGATCCGCTGGATGGCAGCTTGTACAAGCATATTTGTACTGGTTGGGTTGGGATCCACTTCCATGGCTTGGGAAAGATATTTTTGCGCCAGTCCCAGCTCGTTCCGTTCAAGATAGATCTGGCTGAGTGTTGACAAAGCAATGCTGGCTGGCTCTGGCAATTTTCCGCGTTGGGCCAGCGTCTGTTCTAAAAGCTGTCGGGCGATCTTTTCACCCCGGCGCAGTTGCCCATTGACGAAGAGACGCCGGGTCAGCACCCCTCCTGCCATTAAGATGACAAAGAGATTCCGCTGGACTTGCGCCTTATATAGCAAATCAGCAATTTCATGCTCCAATGTGCCTGCATGTGGATCATATGCCTGGCTGAGCAGGTGCATACCATCCAGCAATTCCCATCTGGCATCATTTCCGCCGCCATTTTGCGAAGGAGGAGTAAACCGATTCCCCTGCTCCCAGACATGCCGAATATGCTGAATTTCAACTAAAACATCATGCTCATCCTGAGTTTGTTGAGCGATCAGTTTACTGGATAGACTGGTCTCGATTTGATTGATAAAGCGTTCAACCTTCTGTTTTGGCAAGGCTACTAAAGCCAGTCGCAGGTATACAAAGAGCAGCGTTTTGTGTTTCTGTACAACGTTGGTGGGCAGCTCCTGCAACCAGCGCAGCAGGCGGGAATCCTCACCGTATTGTTCCAGTTCTCGCAGAGCCATCTCCTCTATCAATAAGGCAGCCTCCTCCCAGGCTTCGATCGCAAGCAAATGATAGATTGCATCTGCTGGAACATATCGCGCGCGATACCAGTTGGCGGCGCGTTTGTGCAGTTCAGGGACTTCATTAGGATAGCGAATTTGTAACTGACTAAGCAGCATCTCTGCAAACAGATCATGGTAGCGGTACCATCCCTGCTCCTCAAGCTTTACGATGAACAAATTCTCATGCCAGAGACGCATCAACATGTCCTCACCGCCGCCGAGACCAGTGACCGCATCACACAGACTGCCGGTTAGATGTTTCAGAATAGCGGTTTTAAGTAAGAATGTCTGCACGTCGGGGTTGGAACGCTGGAGAACGGTCTCCATGAAATATTCACGCATGTAGATGTGCGCACCGCTGAATGTGTCGACAAATTCACGATGATTCTCCTGCTTGTTCAATGCAAGGGCGGTGAGGGTTAGCCCAGCTGCCCATCCTTCTGTATGCTTGACCAATTTCACTAGATCATCATACGCCACAGATAGTTCCTGTTGATATTGCCGTAAATAATCGATGCCTTCCTCCAGCGTAAAGCGTAAATCATTCGCATCCAACTCGGTCAATAAACCTTTGGCGCGTAAATGACCCAACGAAAGCGGTGGATTTGTATGCCCTAAAAGAATCAATTGCATGTTAGGTGGCAAATGCTCGAGCCAGGCTTGAACCGAATCGTATATTTCGGTCCGATTGATTCGATGAAAATCATCCAGCACTAAACCAAAGCGTGGATATGTATCCTGGCAGCGAACAATGTCGTTTGTCAGGCGTGAAACGATTTCTGTTGGTTGTATGGGAGATGCTGTACTCAGGTAAGATGGCAGATCCTTCCCGAATTCAGGATTGACTGTTTGTAAGGACATTGTCACCGAGTACCAGAAGCGTACAATATCGTTATCGCTTTCATCGAGAGAAAGCCAGGCAACAGGGTGTCCGCAGGTTTGTTTCCAATCGTTAAGCAGAGTGCTCTTGCCAAATCCGCTGGGGGCGTAGATCACAGTAAGGGGGGTATTGATCCGTTGGGTAAGACGAGGGCGGGCAACGAGTTGACGCGGCAATACCGGGACATTGACCTTGGTCAGGGGTAGGAAGGAAGTGTCGATACGCGACTCAGATGTGAAACTTTCGTTCTCCAATGGTTGGTCAGCAAATTGTTTTAATAAAGTCTGCCCGGTGAGCGAGACACCGGCCTGCTCGAGTCGTTCCAATGTCAACTCTTCGGTCTTTCCCAGATAGACCTTGATCAACTTCCCTGAACGACGGTACGCATACCAATAAGATTTATTCCGGCGTTTTTCGCATTGGGCTACGAAACCCCCTTTTTCGCTTTTGAACGAAAAACTTTTGGCGGTGGCAAGCCATTCGTACCATGATGAGGAGCCAACCAGAATTTGGGTTGTACCTTCTATTAAAAAACTGTCTTTGACAATGGATTTTCCAGAACTGGACATGGCTCTTCTCCTGTGTTGCCACAAAAGTTACCCAACACCCTATATTGTAGGCTATTGGGTAACTTTGACAAGAGGTCTGTTTCTCAAAGTGATTTTTGTCGGCATAGTTTATTACATATTGTTACATTGAAATCATCCAAATTCCTGATTTTCTATGAAACGACTTTGTTCTATCCTAATTATGGAAAATTATCTCAAAGTATTCGATCTGGAACAAACGTGTAACCGTTTTTCATGGTTCACGAGAATTGATATATTCCTCACTCAGACAAGATAAGGAAACCGATATGAAAGATATTCAATCCCTAATCTCACAAATGACCCTCGAAGAAAAGGCAGCACTTTGCACCGGTGCCAGCCCGTGGACCACCACTCCTGTGGATCGATTGGGTATTCCAGAAATGATCATGTCTGACGGGCCCCATGGCGTTCGGCGCGTACCCGATGTTAATGCCATTGCAATCGAGAGTTTGCCGGCTACTTGTTTTCCCACTGCCTCCTGCCTTGCTTCCACCTGGGATGTGGATTTGATCCAAAAAATGGGTGAGGCTCTGGCGGAGGAATGTATCGCGCTCAATGTAGATGTGTTGCTCGGTCCGGGTGCGAACATGAAGCGCTCTCCATTGGGAGGACGTAACTTCGAATATTTTTCTGAGGATCCTTACCTGGCGGGAGAGATGGCTGCCAGCATCATCAACGGGATTCAATCCAAAGGTGTGGGCACCTCACTCAAACATTATGCGGCCAACAATCAGGAATTCCAACGCTTCAGCATCAATGCTGAAGTGGATGAGCGCACTCTGCGAGAGATCTACCTGCCCGCGTTCGAAACAGCCGTCAAAAAGGCCAAACCGTGGACGGTGATGTGTTCTTATAACAAGGTGAATGGCACCTTTGCATCAGAGCATCACCATTTGTTGACCGAAATCCTTAAGAATGAATGGGGCTTTGAAGGATTGGTAGTCTCAGACTGGGGAGCAGTTCGTGATCGTGTGGCAGCACTCAAGGGTGGGCTTGACCTGGAAATGCCGGGCCCGCAGGATCGGCGCGTCAAAGCTGTTGTGGAAGCGGTCCGCTCAGGCAAGTTGGAGGAAGCCGTTCTCGATGAATCTGTACGCCGCATCCTGAACATTGTTTTCAAAGCCAAAGAGACGCTCAAGCATGGAACGTTTGATGTGGAAGCACATCATGAACTGGCACATAAAATTGCCACCGAGGGCATGGTACTGCTCAAGAATAACGGACTTCTGCCGTTACAAGAGTATCAGCATATCGCTGTGATCGGTCGTGCAGCAGCACATGCCCATTTCCAGGGCGGCGGAAGTTCGCATATCCACCCGACGAAAGTGGCTGTCCCGTTCAAGGAATTACAGACCCAGGCTGGCAATGCCGAACTCACGTATGCGGAAGGCTATCCAACTGATAATTCTTTCCGGCAGGATATGATCGATCAAGCCGTAATGCTTGCCCAGTCAGCCGACGTAGCTCTGTTGTTTATCGCATTGCCGACCTTCAAGGAGTCGGAAGGCTATGATCGCGCCGATCTCGACCTAACCCAACAGCAGATTGCCCTGATCAAAGCTGTCTCCAAGGTCCAGCCGAAGACTGTCGTTGTGTTGAATAACGGTGCTCCTGTGGCGATGAGTGAATGGATCGATGGGGTGGCGGCTGTGCTCGAAGGCTGGATGATGGGACAGGCAGGTGGCGTGGCGATTGCCGATATCCTTTTTGGCAAGGTCAATCCTTGTGGCAAACTGGCTGAAACATTCCCAATTAAACTCTCCGATACTCCCGCCCACATCAACTGGCCGGGTGGTGCAGGCGTCGTGCGTTATGGTGAAGGCTTGTTTATCGGTTATCGATACTATGATGCCAAGGAAATACCCGTTCTATTCCCCTTTGGTCATGGGTTGAGTTACACCACCTTCTCTTATAACAATGCCAGAGTCTCGGCGAAACACTTCAAGGATGTGGATGGAGTAACTGTCACAGTGGATGTTACCAACACAGGCAAGTTTGCGGGCAAGGAAATCGTTCAGGTATATGTCCACGATCAGGAGTCCGGATTGGTCCGCCCTGAAAAAGAGTTGAAAGGATTTGCAAAGGTGAAACTCCAGCCGGGTGAAACCAGGACTGTATCCATCCAATTGGATTTCCGCGCCTTTGCCTACTATCATCCTGAACATACGCAGTGGATCACGGAGGATGGAGATTTCGAAATTTTGATCGCTTCCTCTGCTACTGACATTCACGAGGCGCTGACAGTCACGCTCGAATCAACTCTCAGGTTGCCCTGCATTCTCGATAAGGAATCCACCATCAAAGAATGGATGGCTGACCCGCGCGGGAAGGCTGTCCTTGGCTCCTTATATGCCCAGATCGAAGCCCAGAGTCGCAAAATGTTCGGTGGCGGTGATGATCGCTACGGCAATGAAAGCGCCATTGGCATGGACATCATGGACATGATGAATGATATGCCTTTGGTAAGCGTGTTGATGTTCCAGCAAGGCGCGTTGACCATGCCTGCGGAAGAGATGGTGGATGGTTTGTTGATGCAAGCTCACAGCATGGACAAATGACCTCAGCGCAACTGACATAACCTTTTTCATACAAAAAGATCCCCACACTTCTGAAGTGTGGGGATCAACATATTATATTGGGGATGATGAAGTCCAAACTACATTTTCGCAAATGTCTCTTTCAATTGTGGGTACAGACCTTGATATAACTCGTATGCCTTTTGATACACGTCCACTTGCGATGCATCTGGTTGTGTGCTTCCGGTGATCCGGACAGCGTCGCTACAGGCGGAGACAACATCATTCCATGCCCCTGCGCCGACTCCCGCCAGCAATGCCGCGCCATACGCGCCGCCCTCTGTCGTATTGACCGTGACGAGTTCCGCATTCAACACCGATGCCATGATCTGACGCCACAGCGCGCCTTTCGTCCCACCGCCTGATCCGCGCACCTGTGTGATTTCACCCAGCCCGGCATTCTGGATCAGTGTAAATGAATCTTTCAATCCAAATGCCACGCCTTCCAACACGGCACGCGTCATGTGTGCGCGGCTGTGGCGCAAAGTCAGCCCAATGAATGCGCCGCGCGCCAACGGGTCGGGATGAGGCGTCCGTTCGCCAGAGAGATAGGGCAGGAATTGCAGCCCTTCACTTCCAGCGGGAATCGATTCTGCTTCTTTCAACAGATCATCGAAACTTACATTCGGCGCGAGCGTGTCGCGATACCATTGCAAACTTCCTGCTGCCGAAAGCATCACGCCCATGAAATGCCACATTCCCGGGACAGCGTGGCAGAACGCATGCAAGCGTCCTTCCGGTTCGATCAACGCCGACGGCGTGGTCGCAAATACTACACCGCTGGTTCCGACAGTGAGTCCAATAATGCCTGGCTCCACAGCGCCAACACCCACCGCGCCTGCCGCCTGATCACCGCCGCCTGCGACAACAGGCGTGCCGACCTTCAAACCCGTGAGCATTGCCGCTTCTTCTGTGACATAGCCGGTCGTCTCTGTACCTTCAAATGTATGCGGCATCCATGCACGTGGGATATCGAGCGCCGCTAGCACTTCATCCGACCAGTCCCGCACCTTTAGGTCGAACAGCACCGTGCCAGCGCCATCGGCTTTATCCATGGCATATTCGCCGGTCAGTTTGAGGCGTACATAATCTTTCGGCAGCAGCACGTGCTTCGCCTTGGCAAACACCTCCGGCTCATTCTCTTTGACCCACAAAATTTTCGGCGCGGTGAAACCGGTTAGCGCGACATTGCCTGTAATTTGAATGAACTTCTCTTTACCAATGATTTGATGGATCTCATCACATTGGCTCTGTGTGCGTTGGTCGTTCCACAGGATGGCCGGACGCAGAACGTTCCCCACTTCATCGAGCAGGACCAACCCGTGCATTTGACCCGTCAAACCGACGGCTGCGACTTCTTCCCCGCCGATACCTGCTTTTTCCAATACAGACTTGATACTCGCCGACACCGCATCCCACCACTCATGCGGACTTTGCTCTGACCAAAGCGGTTTCGGCGTCTGCAATGTGTGTGGGTTGGACGCAACCGCAATCACTTCACCGTATTCATCGATCAACAATGCCTTGCTTGATGTTGTAGAAGTATCAATGCCAAGAAAGTAAGTCATGCTGTTTTGCTCCGATTATTCACTGAGTTTGGAGTAATGAGACACATTCTTGTCCGAAAAACGTTTCAGTTTTCATGGCTCTCAAATCATACGGTTGGCGTAAAACGTCCCAAAGGTTTCCATAGTTTATGGATGGCTTTCTGCCTAAACCTTCGGGACGGTGAGTACTATCAATTTACGAATGGATTACCTTTGCTTCATTCTCACGTCGGCGGCCACGGCGAACACCAACACAATACCCGAAACCACGTACTGCCATGCGGCAGGGACGTTCATTATTTGCAGGCCGTTGGTCAGGCTGGCAATGATCAATGCACCGATCATGGCGCCGACGATGGTGCCTTCCCCGCCGAGGGTGGAGGTTCCGCCCAGGAAGCAGGCCGCGATCGCGAACAACTCATAGCCACCTCCTGCTGCGATTGTCCCATATCCAACGTAGGATGCCATCACAACGCCCGAAACGCCGCACAAGAAACCCATCAATACGAAGATTGTGAAGGTGTTACGTTTTATATCAATGCCCGAAAGCCGGGAAGCCTCGCGATTGCCGCCGATGGCATAGACGTAGCGACCGAACTTGGTATTGTTTGAAACATAGGTCATGATCACGACGAGGATTGCCAGCAACAGGACCGGGTTCTGTATGCCACTGTATTGGTTGACGTAGAACACGTAGCCAAAGAGCAGTGCCGAGAAAAACAGGGTTTTCAACATATCCTGCCATAGCGGCGGCAGGGTGAAACCGTATAAGGCTTTTCTGCGCCTGCTGTCGAAGATCAGCACGAACAGCAAAACTCCGACCCCCACCGCAAAGATCCATCCAAGTGTGGGCGACAAGTACCCTTGCCCGATCTCGGAAAACAGGGGCTGGTTTGCGGGAATGGTCTTGCCGGCCGTGCGGACCAGGATCATCCCAGTGAGGATCCACATGCTGCCCAGCGTCACGATGAAGGCAGGCACGCGCACGTAGGCGATAATGTACGCCTGCACCACACCGTAAATCGTACCGATAGCCAGTCCGACCAGGACGGAGAGGACCATGACTGTCACCGGCGACGCGTCAGGCATATAGTCGTGAATCGTATATGCCTGAAAGTAGGCGACTACGACGGATACAAACCCTGCCAGCTTGCCCACCGACAGGTCAATGTGGGTGGCCACTATGACCAGTACCATGCCGACCGAGAGTATTGCGGTGATTGTCATCTGCCGGAAAAGGTTGGAAAAGTTTTGCGGTGACAGATAGACTCCATCCGTCATGAAGAAGAAGAAAACCCAAATGATAATCAATGCGAGGATCAGACCATAGGCCTGCATATTGATGCCAAGTCGCTGGCTGATTTTGGAGAGCGGGTTCTTGTTTAGAGAGGTGGTTGTTGTGCTCATAAAGGTAACCTTTCTGGTATGGAATTGGATGCCACCCCAGTGGCCAATGCCATGATTTTTTCCTGCGTTGCATCAGAAATATCAAGTGTTGTGACAGATCGGTCTTCACACATGACCATGATCCGATCTGACATACCCAGGACCTCCTCGAGGTCGCTGGAAATCATGATAATCCCGATCCCTTTCTCACTTAAGTCGTTCATGATCTTATAGATCTCATATTTGGTCCCTACATCGATACCTCTGGTAGGATCATCCATAATCAACACCCTTGGACGGGACATGAGCCATTTTGAGATCACAACCTTTTGCTGGTTGCCACCAGATAGTGAATCTGCCGGCGCGTGCAGGTTGGGCGCCTTGATTGACAGACTTTGTGCAAATTCCATACTTTCCTTCAATTCAGCTAAATCATCAACACGCATGAAGGATGCAAATCGGTCAAGGTTGGCTAACGATATGTTTCGCAGGATGGACTGCATCAACACCAATCCATGTCGTTTGCGATCTTCCGGGACAAGGCTGATGCCCTGCCTCATGGCTTCCCGTGAATCACGGATGATAATCTCGCGCCCATCCAACTTGATCTTCCCCTGGGTTATTTTGGCGTACTCGCCAAACAGTGTCATTACTAATTCGGTACGCCCGGATCCCATCAATCCCGCTATCCCGAGGATCTCACCACGGCGAAGATTGAAGGAAACGCCCTTAAGAACCTCATAGGAAGCATCTTGGGGATCCAATGCATGCAGGTCTTCCACTTCCAGAATAACATCGCCCGGAGAGCGTTTTCCTTTCGGAAAACGCTCTTTCATTTCGCGTCCCACCATGTTGTTTACCAGAGATTCAACATTCAATTCTTTTGTCGGCCGGGTGGTGACCACTTTGCCGTCACGAAGCACAGTAATCGAATCTGTGATCTGGAAGAATTCATTCAATTTATGGCTGATATAAATACAGGTAACACCGTGTTCTTTAAGACCCCGCAGGATCTCCATTAGTTGTTCAATTTCTGTCTCGGCAAGCGCACTGGTCGGTTCATCCAGGATCAGGATCTTGGCATCTTCCGCAAGCGCCTTGGCGATTTCCGTCATCTGCATCTTGCTCACTCCTAGATGGCGGACGATGCTCCTTGGCGGAACATCCAAATGGTACTTGTCCAATACCTTCTGGGTATCGGAGTAGAGTTTCTCCCAGTTGATGACCCCGCGTTCTGCCGGCTCTTTGCCCAGGTAAATATTTTCACCGACGGTGATGGTGGGTACTAGTGTCAATTCCTGGTAGACGATTGCTATCCCCTCTTCCGCGGCCTGGTGGATGGACGCGTCGATTAGCTTCAATTCGCGTCCTTCATAAAGGACTTGTCCTTCATAGGACCCCCAGGGATATACACCAGCCAGGATCTTCATCAGGGTGGATTTGCCGGCACCGTTCTCGCCACATATTCCGTGGATTTCACCGCGACGAATCTTAAAAGAGACATCCTTCAACGCCACTACCCCGGGGAATTTTTTAGTTACGTTCTTGAATTCGAGAATAATATCGTTTTCCACTATTAACTCCTTTGCTCCGTCCAAAGCAGGGCTCGTAAAATGTCCGTGATTTTTTCTTTTATTTTAGACGAATTTACATGGATGTGTGAGGTTTATGCAGAAAGTGTTTCGTAAAGTCGCGGAAAATGTTTCGCCCTTTGAGTTCCCCGGTCTCCAATCCTTTGAAGACCGGGGAGGAACGTGATGGAAAATTAATTAGGGTTTGGGAGGGCGCTGGGCATCGGGGATGTCGCGATAGACATCGTCATAAGCCTGGAAGCCACTCTTGACGACGAGGTCGTACACGTTGTCCTTGTTGACCTGCTGGACTTCGAGGAACACACAGGGGACTTCGCCCTTCTTGGTGTCATCGACGGTGAGTTCAGCGAGGGTGAAGTTCTTCATACCTTCGACAGCTTCGCCCTTGAGGAGCTTGTCCATGACTTCGATGGCGAGCGGGGAGAGGTTGCGAATGTCCTTGAGGATGGAGACGGTGAGTTCGCCCTTGACGATGCTGTTACTGCCATCGGCGGTGGCATCCTGACCGGATATCGGCACCTTGCCAGCCAGACCCTGAGCCTTCATGGCCTGGAGGGCGCCGAGGGCGGTGCCATCATTGGAGGCGACCACAGCATCGACCTTGTTGCCTTGGGCGGTGAGGATGTTTTCCATTACCTTGAGGGCGTTGGCGGCATCCCAGTTGTCGATGCCCTGCTGGGCGACGATCTTGATTACGCCGCTGTCAACATAGGGCTGGAGGACTTCAGTCTGACCCTTGGTGAAGAGGGTGGCATTGTTGTCGGTGGGGGAGCCGGCGAGTTGGACTACCTTGGCGGGGTTGTCTTTCGTCCAGGTAGTGCTTCCGGGAAGTCCGAGAGCTGTCATAACGCCGAGCGCCTGTTGGCGACCGACCTCGACGTTGTCGAAGGACAGATAGGCGGCGATCTTGGAGGTCTTGATCAGGCGGTCATAAGCGATCACCTTCACGCCGGCATCGGCAGCCTTGTCCACAGAAGTGACAACAGCGTCGCCGTCTTCAGCGATCACGATCAAGCCCTTGACGCCCTGACTGACCATGTTGTCGATCTGGTCGTTTTGCAGTTTGACATCATGATTGGCTTCTGCGGAGAGGACTTCGTAGCCTTTTTCCTCGAGCAACTTGCGCATCAGGATTTCTTCGTTCTTCCAGCGTTCAGTTGCAAAATCGGAAAACGAGAGACCAACCTTGACTTTTTCAGCAGCGGGAGCAGCAGCTTCGCCTGGTTTGGGAGGGCGCTGGGCATCGGGGATGTCGCGATAGACATCGTCATAAGCCTGGAAGCCACTCTTGACGACGAGGTCGTACACGTTGTCCTTGTTGACCTGCTGGACTTCGAGGAACACACAGGGGACTTCGCCCTTCTTGGTGTCATCGACGGTGAGTTCAGCGAGGGTGAAGTTCTTCATACCTTCGACAGCTTCGCCCTTGAGGAGCTTGTCCATGACTTCGATGGCGAGCGGGGAGAGGTTGCGAATGTCCTTGAGGATGGAGACGGTGAGTTCGCCCTTGACGATGCTGTTACTGCCATCGGCGGTGGCATCCTGACCGGATATCGGCACCTTGCCAGCCAGACCCTGAGCCTTCATGGCCTGGAGGGCGCCGAGGGCGGTGCCATCATTGGAGGCGACCACAGCATCGACCTTGTTGCCTTGGGCGGTGAGGATGTTTTCCATTACCTTGAGGGCGTTGGCGGCATCCCAGTTGTCGATGCCCTGCTGGGCGACGATCTTGATTACGCCGCTGTCAACATAGGGCTGGAGGACTTCAGTCTGACCCTTGGTGAAGAGGGTGGCATTGTTGTCGGTGGGGGAGCCGGCGAGTTGGACTACCTTGGCGGGGTTGTCTTTCGTCCAGGTAGTGCTTCCGGGAAGTCCGAGAGCTGTCATAACGCCGAGCGCCTGTTGGCGACCGACCTCGACGTTGTCGAAGGACAGATAGGCGGCGATCTTGGAGGTCTTGATCAGGCGGTCATAAGCGATCACCTTCACGCCGGCATCGGCAGCCTTGTCCACAGAAGTGACAACAGCGTCGCCGTCTTCAGCGATCACGATCAAGCCCTTGACGCCCTGACTGACCATGTTGTCGATCTGGTCGTTTTGCAGTTTGACATCATGATTGGCTTCTGCGGAGAGGACTTCGTAGCCTTTTTCCTCGAGCAACTTGCGCATCAGGATTTCCTCGTTCTTCCAGCGTTCAGTTGCAAAATCGGAAAACGAGAGACCGACCTTGACTTTTCCGCCGGAGGCAGCTTGGTTCTGACCGCCACCGCAGCCGGCAAGAAGCATTGACGCGATAACCATCAACGAGAATATGGTCATCAAAACACGATTGGATTTCATCTTTTTTCTCCTACATGGATTGTTTTGGAAATCAAACGGAAGGACATAACAGTATATATCTTCGCGACGGCACCTCCTTCTCATTGCGATGAGATATGGAGCAGAGTTTGAGCCAGCACTGGACAGAATCAGATCAGATTCTGTCACTCGCATTTCAATTCATCGTGTTCGTGAGCACTGCTCGATAAACTTGCCGCTCATCACATCCATTTTGCGAACATCACCTGACCGGTTCTTTGACAGACCGCCAACCACAAAATTAACGTGGCTGGCGGTCTGTTGAGAAACTATCGAACACCAAGTAAAACTTCCACTGTCAACTGGTCAAGCCGTTCGTACTTAAGACCACGACCAGCAATTGCTGAGCGATCAAAGGCTTGAGCTTTGATGGCATTTGCCTTCTCGGCAGAGTATTTGCCAAAGTACTGGTTCATCGAACCGTCATCCCCGCTGATCTCAGCGACGATGGATTGAATTTCCTTGTCCGCATTCCATTGCGCCGCTTTTTCTTTGAGGATTAGATACGTACGCATGCAACCGCGCGCAAAGTCCTTCACACCTTCGTAATCTTCGGTGCGGTAGGCATGCGCGTCAAAGTGGCGTGAGCTATCGTACTTGTTGTCTTCCAACAGTTTGACGAGGAAGAACGCGCTCTTGATATTTACCGCACCGAAGCGGAAGTCCTGATCGTAGCGACCGAAAGCCTGGTCGTTCAGGTCGATGTGGAAGAGCTTGCCCGATTCCAATGCCTGGGCGACTCCATGCGTGAAGTTCAGCCCTGCCATATGTTCGTGTGCCACTTCGGGATTGACCCCCACCATCTCGGGGTGATCCAACGTGGAGATGAACGCCAGCATGTGACCGGTGGTGGAGTTGTAAATGTCGCCACGCGGTTCGTTGGGCTTGGCTTCAAGGGCGAATTTCAGATCGTATTTTTTATCCTGCACATATTCGCACAGGAAATTCATCGCCTCACGCGAACGCTTGATGGATGTGATCGGATCTTTCGCTGCGTCGGTCTCAGCCCCTTCACGACCACCCCAGAAGACGTAGATCTTTGCGCCGAGTTCAACACCCAGGTCGATGGCATTCATGGTTTTCTGCAAGGCATAGGCGCGCACTTTCGGATCATTCGATGTAAAGGCCCCGTCTTTGAAGATGGGTTCTTTGAATAGATCGGTGGTTGCCATCGGAACGACAAGTCCGGTATCTGCCAGAGCCTTCTTGAAGTCTTTGAGAATCTGGTCGCGCTCGGCAGCAGATGCATCGATGGGGATGAGGTCATTATCGTGGAAGTTGACACCATAGGCGCCTACTTCTCCGAGCAGATGAACCAACTCGGCAGGGGTCTTTCCATTGCGAACAGCGTGACCAAACGGGTCCGCGCCGCGATTGCCAACGGTCCACAGACCGAAGGTAAATTTGTCTTCACGCTTGGGAACATAACTAGCCATGAGCCTCTCCTTGGGAGTATGAAATTTGATATGATTATGGAAGACTTGCTTGACACAAAAGGTAAACAAACTATAATTAGTTTGTTGCCACAACAAACTAATTATCGCTTGAATCAGCGAATATTGTCAAGGGTTATCGAATGAATAAACAAACGAATCGCCAAACCGGAGACCAGTCACTGGTGCGGCAAATCAATTTATCACTTATTATGCACACGTTATGGGCGGAATCTCCGATTTCAAGGGCTCGACTTTCGCAAAAGACAAAGTTGAATAAGACAACTGTGTCCGATTTAGTCAAGGAGCTCAATGAACACGGTTTCGTGCGTGAGATAGGAACACAGTCTTCCGGTGCAGGCCGCCCGGGCACATTGCTGACCCTTAATCCATTTGCGGGATATATTGTGAGCTGTGAAATTGCAGTGGATTATTTGGAAGTATTGGTAACCGATTTTGCTCCCAATGTGATCTGGCAAATCAAGGAGCCAACGGCGATTGGAGCAAGCCAGTCTGAAGTCCTCGCTCGCATGGTATCGCTCTTAAAGGAAGCCGTTGAAAAGGGGAAAACTGCGTCAACTAAACTTTTGGGCATTGCAGTTGGCGTCCCTGGCATGGTGGATCAAGAATCGGGAACCATTCTTTTTGCACCCAATCTAAAATGGCGAAATGTGCCGCTTCTCGATTTATTGGAACAAGAGTCGTTTGGCGCACCCATCTTTGTTGACAATGAAGCCAACATGGCGGCGCTGGGTGAACACTTCTTTGGCGCTGCACAAGAATACAGTGAGATCCTTTACCTTAGTGGAAACATTGGTTTGGGCGGTGGGTTCTTGAGCAATGGACACTTGCGACGCGGAGC
This sequence comes from uncultured Anaerolinea sp., assembly GCA_964555335.1. GTDB lineage: Bacteria > Chloroflexota > Anaerolineae > Anaerolineales > Villigracilaceae > Defluviilinea. The sequence goes on along the minus strand of CAZKSG010000080.1, from coordinate 600 downwards.
CAATGGCGTGGCAGCGGAATATGGTCACATGACCATGGATCCCAATGGGGAACTATGCAATTGTGGAAATTACGGCTGTTGGGAAACGCTGGTAAGCCAGGTGGGACTCTTTAAAAAAGTTATCAATGCCATTCGGAATGGAGAGTCTAGTATACTGACGGAAAGAATCCAGGGGCAGTGGGAGCGTCTATCAGTGGAAATGATCGTTGAAGCGGCGCAATCTGGAGACCAAGTGGCGATCCACGCGCTGGAGGAGATTGGCCATTCCCTGGGGATTGGAATTGCATCTTTGCTCAACGCTCTTAATCCTGAGATCGTGGTATTGGGAGGAATTTTGAGCATCGCTTCTGATTTTCTCTTTCCAGTCGTTAATGAGGAGATCCAAAAACGCGCTCTGCCATGGAACAGAGAGACCGTCAAAATCATACGGGCCGCGCATGGATCGGATGCCGCTGTCAAAGGTGGGATCGCTACTGTGTATCAATCCATTCTTTCGCAAGCCACACCAGAACGCACAATGGAAAGATAGTCCACATTTCTTTAGATCGACTATGGTAGAGATTTCAAATGCAAACTCCCGGAGAGATACCATCTCTTCGG
>CAZKSG010000079.1:0-19213 GCA_964555335.1 uncultured Anaerolinea sp. | reverse complement strand
CTGATCGCTGAAGTGTATGAACTCTGTGGTCAGGAAAAGACAACCGATGTAGCCGATGCGGTCAAGTCGCTGGGCTTTGAGTACGCGATGAAATCTGGCACTACACTTGCCGTTGCCGATATTTCCATCCCGCCGGAACGCAAGACCATTATTGACGAAGCTCTCAAGCAGGTTGAAGTGGTCCAGCGCGATTTCCGCCGCGGTCTGTTGACCGAGCAGGAAAAGAACGAACGTGAGATTGAGATCTGGCAGGAGACCACTGAGAAGGTGGGTACCGCCGTCAAGAAACACATGGACCCGGATGGCAACCTCTCCACAATGGCATCCTCTGGTGCGACGAAGGGTGGTTTCTCGACCATCTCCCAGTTGGCTGGTATGCGCGGTTTGATGGCTGATCCGTCCGGACGCATCATCCCGATGCCGATCCGCTCGAACTTCCGCGAAGGTCTGACGGCACAGGAATACTTCATCTCCACGCACGGTGCCCGTAAGGGTCTGGCGGATACCGCTCTGCGTACAGCAGACGCCGGTTATCTGACCCGCCGTCTCGTGGATATCGCCCAAGACATTATCATCAACGAACATGACTGCGGCACACATGACGGTGTCTACATCCGCCGCAAGGATGATGTGGCCGGTCAGTCGATGAGCAGCCGCTTATATAGCCGCCTGCTGGCTGAAAATGTGATCGACCCGAAGACTGGTGAGGTCATCGGTGAATATAACGATATCATCAACCAGGAAATGGCGCGCAAGATCGCCGCTTCTGGAATTGATGAAGTCAAGGTCCGCTCGGCAATGACCTGCGAACTGCAGCATGGCATTTGTGCCAAATGCTATGGTCTCGACCTCGGTCGCGGCGCCATGGTGGAACTTGGTTCCGCCGTGGGTATCGTTGCTGCCCAGTCCATTGGTGAACCAGGTACACAGCTCACACTCCGTACCTTCCACACCGGTGGTGTTGCCGCTACAAGTGCAGACATTACAACAGGTCTCCCGCGCGTGGAAGAGCTCTTCGAAGCCCGCAAGCAGCCGAAAGGTGAAGCGCTCGTGGCAGAGATCGGTGGTACGTTGCGCGTGGATCAATCTGAAAAGTATGCCGACCTGCGCGAAGTGACCATCGAACACAGCGAACTGGTCAGCGACGAATACAGCATCCCTGAAGAATGGAAGTTCGCGGTCAAGGATGAGGCGGAAGTCAAAGCGGGTGAAGTACTGGCAACTCTGGACGACGCGAAGATCGTCGCCCAGCATGGTGGACGTGCCCGCGTGGAGAAGAAGGATCGCAAGGTCATCGTCTCCTATGATCAGAAGGAATCCATCACCTACGAGATCCCGACCACATCACGTTTGCTGGTCAAGAACAACGAAAAAGTGGAGGCCGGTCAGCCGCTCACCGAAGGTTCGCTCAACCCGCACCGCGTGTTGAAGATTCAAGGACGCGAAGCCTGCCAGATGTACCTGATGACCGAGGTGCAGAAGGTGTATCGCTCACAGGGTCAGAACATTCACGACAAGCACTTTGAAGTCATCATCCGCAAGATGTTGAGCAAGGTTCAGGTCACCCGCCCCGGCGATACCAAGTTCCTGCCCGGTGACCCGGTGGATCGCCTCGAGTTGCGCAAGATCAATGAAGCGCTGCTCGCAGAGGGCAAGCAGGGCGCCAAGTTCTCGGAAGTTCTGTTGGGTGTCACCAAGGCTTCCCTGAGCACCGACTCGTTCCTCTCGGCATCCTCCTTCCAGCACACCATCAAGGTGTTGGCAGGCGCGGCGATCGGTTCCACCACCGACCCGCTCTTCGGTTTGAAAGAGAACGTGATCATTGGCAAGCTCATCCCTGCGGGAACAGGCTTTACGCACGGACGCTTTGCCAACGAAAGCAGCGATGGTGGCGCATCGCAGTGGACGGAGCTCTCCTCCGACACTACCGCAGCCGACGACTAATCTATCAAGGGCGACCTAAAATGGGTCGCCCTTTTGATTTAAACCCTTAAACACAAAGGGCACAATGTACGCGAAGAATTTCTGTTGGAAGGCTATTCGCTCATGGAGTTTCCAACCTTTGTGTCCTTCGTGGTAAAAATGAGCATGCCTCATCCACGCGTTTCGAAAAAACCAGAGGGAATTCCAACCCGCGGAAAGACCGCATCGAATCGACTCCGCCGCGTCGATAACTTCATCCTTCTTTATGAGCCATCGCTTCTTACGCGGACCGATGGTCTCTTCGCCGATTCCATGTTCGTGGACCTCGGCTACGGCTTTGACGCGCGGACCACGCTCGAGAGTGCATCTCGTTTTCGACGCGTGAATCCGGACCTCCAGATCCTGGGCGTAGAGATCGAAAAGGACAGAGTCGATACGGCATTGCCTTTTGCCGATGACAAGACATTTTTTCGCCTTGGCGGATTCAATCTTCCTTTAAAAGAAGGTGAAACAGTTCGCTTGATCCGCGCCTTTAATGTGTTGCGTCAATATGATGAAAAGGATTTTGCCCCCGCATATGAGCGACTTGCGCAATATGTTCTGCCTGGCGGGCTTATGGTCGAGGGGACGTCGAATCCGTTTGGGAGCATCTGGACGGCGAATGTGGCACGGTTGGAAAGTGGAAAGTGGAAGATGGAAGCACTCGTTTTCAGTACAAACTTTCGTCTTGGGTTCGATGTGGAGGAATTCCAAACCATCCTGCCGAAGAACTACATTCACCATGTCGTGAATGGCGAACCGATCCATGACTTCTTTGAAGCATGGAAACAGTCTGCGGCGGAAATGGCGGCCATGAAAATTTATGGTGCCAAACAATGGTTTGTCGCCGCGGCCGAGCGGTTGGCAGAACGCGGATATCTGATCGAATCCCAACGTAAATGGTTGAGCAAAGGTTTTCTCATCTGGAGGTTGGATCAAAGGCCGGAACATTTATAATGAAATGATCGTCCAATGAATGGAGGGGAAATTTAACATTTCACAGGCTCGTTGCATCATTCCGAAAGGAGGAAGCATGCATAAATTAAAACCGTTCCATTTATTTATCCTTGCCTTATTGGTTCTTTCACTTGCCTGCGTGCTGCCCACGGTAGTGGTCACAGCTGATCCTAATATGGTCGGTACCGCCATCGCGCAGACCTTGTCGGCAGCCGGGCAGACGCCGTTCTCACCGTCGCTGGTACCGGTCATCCAGATATCGGATACACCTATTTTCACATCCACACCTGAGCCGCCGACGCTCACGCCAACGATCACGCTGACATCCACACCTGTATTTACGTCCACGCCGTTGGTGCCGCAGATCAGCGTCTCTGTGGCAACCAACTGCCGTGTGGGGCCCGGCAAGGTCTATGACCGGGTTGGCGCCCTGCTTGTGGGGCAGGTTGCCGAAGTAGTAGGGCGTAATTCTACTGGGAACTACTGGTACATTCGCAACCCGGATGGCAATCCGCAATTTTGCTGGCTTTGGGGAGAATATGCCACGTTGACCGGCAACTACACCGTATTGCCAATGTTTACGCCTCCGCCCACACCGACGCCTGTGCCAAACTTTGAAGCATCCTACAGCGGATTGGAATCCTGCTCCGGCTGGTGGGTGGATGTAGACCTGGAAAATACAGGAGGCATCAATTTCAAGTCCGTTTCGATGACGGTGCGCGATACGGTGACTAATACTGTGGTGTCAATATATACAGATGGTTTTATCGATAACAGTGGTTGTCTAAACACTGAGAACCGGTCCAATTTGCAGCCCGGCACCACGCGGACGATCAGCTCATCACTCTTCGCCTATGACCCATCTGGTCACAAACTGCGGGCTACGATCACGGTCTGCTCAGAAACCGGGAATAGCGGCACGTGCGTCTCACAGGTCATCACGTTCACTCCATAAACCCAAACAAAAGGCAGTCCCGCGGGACTGCCTTTTTAATCAATTCACTTTCAAGATCAGGTTGTTGACTTCGTATCCTTCCACCGTATCGTTGCGTTTGATGTCGGGCCCACTTTCGATGGACAACCCCGGAACCTTCAGTAGTTTGTGGATGAAAACATCCGTTTCTGCCAGGGCAAGATGTTCTCCCGCGCAACGATGCGGACCGGAGCCGAATCCCATCATCGAGCGGTAGACACCCTTCTCCAACTCCCGATGCGTATGGAGTTTGTTCGGCTGTTGACCAGCCGCTTTTTCATCTGCATTGACATCATAAATGTGGAAGGTGATCTTTTCACCAGGCGGGATGGTCACATCCCTGCCTTCGGTTCTCACTGCGACAGGTTCGTTCGACGTGCGATAGAGTTTCCCGATTACCGGCTCGAGACGCAGGATCTCGTTCAGAGCTTCATAACGCGCTTCTTGATTCTCCGAGGTCATGATCTCGCGCAGTGTTGGGTTTTGCATGCAGTGCAACAGGACGATGCAGATGAATTCCTGAGTCGTTGCCATGCCTGCCGCGCCGTAGACAATGCATTCGACCCAGATCTCCAATGGCTTTTTGTTTTTGGAGATCATATAGGAGATGACATCATTCTGCGGCTGCCTACGCCGGCGGCGGATGGCCGGCATCACATCTGCCACCAGGAACGACATGCGCAGTAAATTCCCCTTATAGCCATGAAGTGTGCGGACGAGCTTGCTGGGAGATGTCTCTGGGTTGTGAAGCATGGAGTCCAGGCGGCGGATCAGGCCTTGGGTGGGAGTCAGACCCACCACGGTCGTGGCAATGACCGTGGCCATGTCGCGCGTCAGCACCCGCAGGTTCATCCGTTTTTCTTTTTGCAGCCGAGTGATCAACTCATCCGCTGTTTTTTGGATGACCGTCATGTGCATATTTTGCACGGTGGTAGGGCTGAAATATTTGGCGATGGCCGCGCGCATCTGACGGTGCGGTTCACCGCTCATGTAGAGGACACCATCGAAACCGGCCTTGCGAAGCGCCTCGGCGTTGAAACCCTCCTGAATCAAGTCCTCCTTCAACAGGTCGCGCGCTTCGGCATAGCCGTGCACATGCCAGACTCCGTTCGGGTCGCGTTCGATACGTGGATCGTTTTGATAGGGGGCAGGGGCGGTTTTCGAATCGGTTTCGAAACTCATGACGATCTCCTCTCCTGAATGGGTTTGAGTCATTATAGTGATTTTCTCGGAAAATACAACATAATGTGTCCTAATTGGAGGAGTGCTATACTCCAACCTGACGAAAGGGAAAACCATGCGTACCGAACAACAAATGTTCGACCTGATCCTCGACACGGCTCGAGAGGACGAACGCATTCGCGCCGTGATCATGAATGGATCGCGTGCCAACCCGAACGCTCCGCGCGACATCTTCCAGGATTTTGACATCGTTTACATCGTCACCGATGTAGAACCTTTCAGGAAGAATCTGGAATGGATTCAGCGCTTCGGTGAGATGATGATCCTGCAACTGCCGGACGATATGCAGGATCCACCGCCCGAGAACGATGGGAGCTATGCCTATCTGATGCAGTTCATGGACGGTAATCGCATTGATCTGAGCCTGGTGTCTGTAGCGCGGTTCAAGGAGAGAGAAAGGGACAGTCTCAGCCTGCTGCTCCTGGACAAGGATGATATCGTTGAACCTTTTCCGCCCGCGAATGAAAGTGACTACCTTCCAAAGCCACCCACCACTAAGGCGTTCTTCGATTGCTGCAACGAATTCTGGTGGGTTTCTCCATACGTGGCAAAGGGACTATGGAGACAGGAAATCCTCTACGCCAAATGCCTGTTTGATGAAATGCTCAGGAATGAGCAGCTTATGAAAATGCTGACATGGCATATTGGGGTGAAAACAGGTTTCCAGGTGAGTCCGGGCAAACTCGGCAAGTATTTCAAAAAATATCTTGAACCAGAGTTATGGGACATGCTTCAACAAACATTTTCAGATGCCAGCTACGAAAACACATGGGATGCCTTATGGGTCATGGGTGATCTGTTCCGAACGGTTGCCGTTCCCATTGCAGAGCGGTATGGGTTTGAATATCCGATGGCAGATGATGAAAAGGTCACCATGTTTTTAAAACACATCCGCTCACTGCCGCGAGATGCGAAGGAAATTTATCCCTAAACCCGTCCACTTTGTTAAGTGACCCCCACAATGGGGCCTTGCCTTATGGATATAGTCCAGTTATAGTATGTCCCTCAGATGGGAGACAGAGATTCTATTGCCAGAGGCGTAGCAGTCGTCAATGGAAAGAGAGAAATATGGCAAAAATAATCACTAATCTAGGTCTGATGTTGGTAGCAGTGCTTCTTATTCTTGCATGTGTCACCACGTCGGTCGCCCCGCCTCCTGCAGGCTTTGTCGATACCGCAATTGCGGAAACGTATTCCGTGGCAATGTCGCAGACGATGCAGGTACAGACTCTGTATGCAGGCACTCAATCGGTTACCCCGACAAATACCAGAGTGCCCTCTGTCACCCCGCTTCCTACCTTCACGCCAGTCGTTTTTGGGAACGCGGAGGTCCGTGCGTTGGCTGATGTTGCCTGCCGGGAAGGCCCAGGCAGTGTTTACAAACAGGTGTTTATCTTGCGCAAGGGCCAGTTCGCTGACCTTGTTGGTCGCAGTGCGGACGGTCACTATCTGGTCATTCGAAATCCAAACAAAACAAATCAATTATGTTGGGTGGATGCATCCATGGTGGAGATCAACGGTTTCGCCGGGTTTGCACATGTGTTAACGGCTCCGCCGACGCCCAAGTCTACCCGCACACCAACCAAGGTTCCAAGGACACGCACACCCACACCTATCAACAATAACACTCCTGCACAGGCCGTACGTTTTCACGTTCTGTTTGACAGCATGGATACCTGCCCGGCTACAAGTTCCTGGTGGCCCAACTTTGAGCTGGTAAATGCTGGTAGCGTCGCCTTTGAATCCATTACCCTCATCTTAAAGGACAACACGACTGGCGCAAGTCCGCTGGTATTGGATTCAGAAGAATTTATAAGACGTATAGGGTGTGGCTCTCCTGATACCGCGAATGCTCTTCCGGTGTCAGGCTCATACATCGTAAGCGCACCTGTTCTGAATTATGACCCCACAGGTCATGACATGGAAGCATCGATCGTTTTATGTTCGGAGCCTGCACATGCCGGGCTCTGCGCGACGAAATCGATACATTTCACACCCTAGGGATCGAAACAGAGCAGGATATCAAAGCCTGCCCTGTTTTGCATACTCCGCACGCCACCGACTGCAAGACAGCCTGTCAATTGCTGCAATGGACCTTTGCCGAGATGTGTCGCTGAGTACACATTTATCAATTATTCATTTGGGACTGCCATGCGTATCTCTTCCTTTCGATTGTCATGTCTTTTGCTGACAGGTATATTGGCGCTCACCTCCTGCAATATGCCGGCAAACAACCCCGCTGTTGATGTTCCTACACAAACAGACCTGCCCACGGCAACCCAGCCTCCCGTCGCGACAGAGACCCCGCTTCCATCCGATACGCCCACAGCCACTGCCACAGAGACGCCTGTTTCGGAACCGAGCGAAACGCCCACCCCTGAAGTGCCCAAAGCAGAAGTGGTACGCGAGACCAATTGCCGCATCGGCCCGGGCGGATTGTATGATCTGGTTGCCAAGTATCCAGTGGGGCAGGCGTTGGAAGTGGTTGCCAAAGACCTGGGCGGCGGGTATTGGTTCGTTCGGAACCCCGACAAGTCAGAGGAACCGTGTTACCTGCTGGCGCAGAACATCAAGATCACCGGCGATACATCCGCTTTGCCGCAGCTCACGCCTTTGCCATCACCGACTGCCATGCCATATTTCGAGGTTGCCTTCAAGAAGCTCGATACCTGTGAAGGACAGGATTATGCCCTGTTCACCATCGAGAACGTTGGCAGCGTCCCGTTCCGTTCGGTCTACATTAAGGTGACCAGTCCCAAAGGCGACTCGGTCGAACAGGTGATGAATGCGTTCGACTTGAAGACACGCTGTGTGCTTGCCAAGAATATCGCTCCGCTCGACCCCGGTGCCAGTGGATATGTGTACAGCCCGCCGTTCACCTGGTCTGGGCATTCAATATTCAAGGCGGTCATCATGGCGTGCACTGAGAAGAACTTAAAGGGAACGTGTGTGACACAAAGTGTGGATGTGAAACAGTAAGAGAAAAACGAATGACCTGCCTCTTCCATTTATTCGGAAGAGGCAGGTGCCTTGTAGGGGCACTTGACGCATCTTCTCTTTCCCCGTAAGATTATCTCCGCTTATAGAACATATTTTTCACCACGGAGGACACCAAGGAGCACGAAGAAAACCTTTGTGTACCTTTGTGCCCTTTGTGGTTAAAAAGAATTGGGAGCTTCAATGGAACTTGGTTTAATCAGAAAAATAGATATCGATCATGAAATGCAGCAGGCGTATCTCGATTACGCCATGTCGGTGATCGTAGCGCGTGCGCTGCCCGATGCACGTGACGGACTCAAGCCCGTGCAGCGCCGTATTCTGTATGCGATGTATGACATGGGTATCCGTGCTGACTCAGCATACAAGAAATCTGCCCGTATCGTGGGTGAAGTACTCGGTAAATATCACCCGCATGGTGACTCAGCGGTCTATGAAGCGATGGCGCGCATGGCACAGGATTTCTCGATGCGCACGCTGCTTGTGGATGGGCAGGGTAACTTCGGTTCGGTGGATGGCGACCCGCCGGCGGCGATGCGTTATACAGAAGCGCGTCTCACCTCCGCTGCGCTCGACATTTTGTTCGACATCAACAAGGATACCGTTGAATTCACGCCCAACTTCGATGACACGCTGACCGAACCCGATGTGTTGCCGTCTGCGATCCCGAACCTGCTGGTGAACGGGGCGACAGGTATCGCGGTGGGTATGGCAACCTCCATTCCGCCTCATAATTTGGGCGAGATCGTGGACGCGCTGGTCTATATGCTCGAGAAGTACGAGAAGATGGATGACATCGACGTCGAAACGTTGATGGAATTCGTGCAGGGACCGGACTTCCCCACCGGCGGTTTGATCGTGCAGCAAAAGGACGAGGAAGGTATCGAAGCGGCATACGGCTCAGGGCGTGGACGCGTGACCGTGCAGGCCAAGGCGCATATCGAAGAGATGGATCGCGGCCGCAACCGCATCATCGTCACTGAATTGCCGTACATGGTCAATAAATCGAGCCTGATCGAGCGCATCGCCGATCTGGCACGCGAAGGGCATTTCGACGGGCTTTCCGACCTGCGCGATGAGTCAGACCGCCATGGTATGCGCATCGTGCTGGAGGTCGGCAAGAACGCCGACCCCGAATTGATCCTGCGTGATTTGTACAAGCGCACGCCGATGCAGCAGACGTTCAGCATCAACCTGCTGGCGCTGGTGGATGGCGAGCCGCGTACGCTCACGTTGAAGCAGGCGTTGCGCGTCTATATCGAGCACAGGCTGACGGTCATCAAGAGACGTGCCGAGTTCGATCTGGAAAAAGCAAAAGCCCGTGCGCACATTTTGGAAGGTTATCTCGTCGCGTTGAAGAATCTGGATGAGATCATTGAACTCATCCGTTCTGCTGCCGATGTGGATGCTGCGCGCACGAAACTGATGAAACGCTACAAACTGTCCGAGCTGCAGGCGACCGCGATCCTTGATATGCAATTGCGTCGCCTCGCGGCGTTGGAACGCAAGAAGATCGAGACCGAATACAAGGAAGTCTCGGCGACCATCAAACAGTTGACCGAGCTGTTGAAATCGCCGAAGAAGATGCGCGGCGTGGTGGCGGAGGAACTGCTCAAGGTGAAGGATCTGTATGGCGACCGCCGCCGCACACAGATCGTGGACCTGTCGAAGAGCGGCAAGGCATCCAACAAGGCGCTCACTGCCCGTGATCTGTTGCCGCAACAAAAAGTATGGATCGGTGTGACCGCCGATGGGCTGGTCTCACGCAGCGTGGACGATAAGGAACCGAAGCATTCCGGCAACGACGCGCCCAGGTGGCTGGTGAAAGCATCCACAACGGATACGGTGTACTTCGTGGCAAGAAGCGGACGCGCTGCCGCGGTGGCGGCGCACATCATTCCGCAGGCAGAGAAGCTGACACAGGGGACCATGTTCCACCGTGTCTCCCCGCTGGCAGATACGGATACGCTGGCAGCGGTATTCGCCCTGCCTTCGCAGAAATCGTCGCTGCCCGAAGAGACGTGTGTGATCACCGCCACCAAGATGGGCATGATCAAGAAGAGCCTCATCACCGAACTGCCGGGACCGTCGTCGCAGACGTTCGCGCTGGTAAAGGTCAATGAAGGCGACCGGGTGATCGAAGTGGCGCTGACCGATGGCAAGACCAAGGACATCCTGCTCGCCACTGCATCGGGCATGGCGATCCGCTTCAAGGAAGAGGATGTGCGCCCGATGGGTCTCGTGGCTGCGGGCGTGAACGGCATGAAGCTCGATGACAAGGACGAAGTGGTGGGCATGGAGATCCTGCCGGGCGAAGGCGAGATATTGATCGTCACCAGCGACGGCAAAGCCAAACGCATGGAACAAAAGGAATTCCCGGTGCAGGGACGTTACGGCAAGGGCGTGATCGCCTGGGATCTTTCGGGCAAGGTGAAACTGGCCGGCATTGTGGTGGATAAACCCAACCACATGGCGACCATCCATCTCACGAAGGGTGCGCCGAAATCTACCCGGTTGGATGCTGTTGCGATGCGCAAACGCGCTGCCACCAAGGGTGACCTGATCGTGGAAGTGAAACCCGGTGAGGAAGTAATCTCCGTCAACGTGGGTTGGACGGTGGAGAAGTATGTTACGGCTGAGAGTGGAAAAAAAAACGGTAGTGTGAAAAAGAAAGCCGCGCCGAAGGGGAAAGCGCCTGTGAAAAAGAGTGCCCCGGCGAAGATATCATCCCCGAAGGGGAAAGCGTCGGTAAAGAAATCCGCGCCGAAGGGGAAGGCAAAGCCGGCGAAAGCGAAAAAGAGTAGGAAGTAAAAATAACAGTCCCGTGATAGGAGATTCCTTCACGGGACTGTTATTTGTTCAATTCATTCCAAAAGGCATTTTGAGAGAAGATGTAGGCTGTAATGATTATTTCTTTCGCTGGCGCATGGTCGGTCTCCTGACCTGCGCCATTTTCATTCTCGCTCCTGAATACCGGGCACCATTTCATAGAGCGTCACCTTGTATAATTCACCCAACAAGGAGACCCTCCACATGAAACGTTTTTCCATTTCCACCCTGGCGCTTGCGGTTATGTTGATCGTCAGCGCCTGCGGTGCACGTGAGGCAAACACCACACCCACCGTCAGTGCGGTGGAGCAGGCGGTGGCCATACAGAGCACGATCGCAGCGGCGGCCTTCACGAGCGTGGCGCAGACCCAAACCGCGTTGCCAACGTCCACACCGCAGCCGACGGCAACGATCACCGATACACCAGCTCCCACCAACACTTTTGTCCCCATCGAAACGCTGAATGCAGCGCTGACCGCAGTGCAGGTCACCAATACTGCGGCGGCTGTCGATCCGTGTGTCAACAAGACCCTGCCTGAAACAGTGCGAGGGGATGTGAAGGTCCGCATCGACAACCCCACCAAGGCGACGCTGAACGTCTCTGTATATCTGCTGCAGGCGGGTCCGGGGAGTGAATGTGGGTATCGCGCCTATGTTCTTGCCCCGCAGCAGTCGCTTGTCATTAACGATCTGGTGATAGGCTGTTATAGCATCTGGGCATGGAACCCTGACCCGAAGGACTATTTCATGGTCACGAACGGAACCAGCTGCCTGAACTCCTCCGGTCCGTGGACGTTCGATATTTCCAAAACCGATATCAAGCTGAGGCAATAGGGCCTATCCCCCCGCCCTTCCTTCAAGGGATGGGAGCCTGGCATTCGATACTGGTATTGGCTTTTTTTTACAAGAAGGCGATATTTGACGAACGACAGCCCCTCAACCTCGTGTAAGGGAGGTTGGGAGAAGGGAACAAGGGAAAGCTGTTGCATGACCAGCCAGGTGAGTTCCCGTTTTGTTTTCATTCCTCAACTCCGATCAGTTTTAACAGCGTCTCACCCTTCGCAAACATCACCCGATTTTTCTTCTTCGAATAGTCCAGCCCTGTTTCCCTGGCGATGAGTTCGGCGAGCTCGTACACATCCGCTTCGTATTTATCAAGCGGGGTGGAGATCATGACCGTCTCCGTATCCACATGGATGCCGAGACGCGATTGCAGCCGGGCAAAACCGGTCGAGCCGTCGAAGATCGGGAATCCCTGATAAAAACCCAGCAGTCGCGATGGCTCAGACATGCGGGTGAGCAATTCTTCGGGGAGCGGCAGCGTTTCGATGTTGGATGTCAGAAAACCCACAGCGCGGCGGATGACCGGCTCGCGCTCGGCGTAGTCCAGTTCATCGGTGGAGTAGCGGTTATAGAACGCCGCCAATTGGGATGGATGCCAGTAAAAGGTGATGTCGTTTTGCGACTCGATCACGGGTCGTTCATCGAAGTAGGGCGTATACCGAATTCCCAGTGCTCGCAAGGCGGGGATCAACGTGCTGATGTTGGTGGACATTTGCAGCTCGACCTCGTCGGTCTTTACGTCGCAGGTCTTGTCGTAGATCAAAACACCGTCCCGGCCGGACAAATATTCCACGCCGTGGATACGCAGTCCATGCAGGTCTGAGTCAAAGGTCAAACGTTTGGAGCCGAGGGAAATGTCAAAGCGCATGCTGTATTCTACCAAGACAAGTTCAATCTCCCGTTAAATGAGATCAGCTTGTCGAAGAGAAATATCCACTTAATCGGAGATGGCTTCGCCCTGTCGGGCTCGCAATGACATGCCTTCAATTATTACCACCCACTGACACCAAATAATACCTGAAATAAATCGTTTGCTTCTTCCGTAGTCATCGGGCGTGGACGGGCATAGTCGATGAACTGGATCGGCAGCAGTTCGGTGCTGATGTAGCGTCCATCGTAAAAGACGTGTCGGTCGATCAACCCCTGGCGGCAGGCGTCACAGAGCCCATACTGGTCGAAGAATAGATTGCCCAACCCGTAGTGGATAAAGGAACCGTTCAGGAATTCCATGCCCTGTGGCTGGTGCGCCTGACTGCCGCTTACGACCACTGCACCGGCTTGCGCCATCTGGCGAAAATCACGCTGCTGGTCGGGTTGGGCGTTGTAGGTGTAATACTCGTGGTGTTGGAACGTGGCGATTACAAGATAGCCCTGTGATGTCAAGCGCGTGATCTCGCCGGCCATCCAATCCATATCGCAGGCTGCCGCACCGGGCTGGGTATCGCTGGCCTGGGCAAAAGAACCGCCTTTCTCATTACAACCGATGAAAGCGATCTTGTTGCCATTGTGTTCGAGCAGCAGGGCTTTGCGCCCATCGGCAAGATTTTCTCCGCCACCGTAATACGGCCAATTGCGCTCGCGGTACATCTCGAGTGTATGGAACATCGCCTCGGTGCCCCAATCGGAGAAGTGATCGCCCGTCAGTTCCACCACATCTGTGCCGACATCTTCGAGCAACTGGATGTACTTGTCTGCGCTGCAAAAGCGGATCTCCTCCTGCTTTGGGTTGGGATACGGGCAATCTGTGGAAAACGGAACTTCATTGCTGATGTGTGTGATGTCTGCATCGATCAACCAGTCACGGATATCCTGCGCCGGATACGTGATGCTGCGCTTTTCCATGGTGTAGGCGGTGGCGCGCACCAACGCTGTGACGCCGGTCATCGCCACGACTGTCATCTTTTGTGGGTCACGATTGGAGGACGGGATGACAAAATTATTACGGATCAACGCGACCCGGTCCGGATCACTGTTCAATGAGATGGGGATCGTCAGTCGATAGTTTGCAAGATCAAAGTCCTTGTGAATGGGCGAAACTCCATCAACAGGCAGAACCTTCCAGCGTGGGCCAAGCTCGTCGAACGGAACGATGGACAGCGCGGGTCGGTGCGCCCATGCATACTCGATCAACTCATCCTTTGCGATGACCTGTACATTTGCACCTGCTGATCCCCAATAGGCGGTGAACATCTCAAACGTGTTCTGCTCCATCAGCAGCAGACCTGCGTCTTGTCCCTGCCAGCGCGATAACAGCTCATCGCCAGAGAGTCCCTGCAGCGTGGATGAGAACGGAGTCACCAACGCATACACCCATTGACTGACGATGTTCTGCGACCCCACTTCGAATTTGATATTTGCCGATGCTTCCTCGCCGACGAACAATCCACGCAAGGGTTCTTCTACTGCAGCGCCCATTGTCTGATCCAGATACGGCGGGACCCAGATCGACACGTTCAGGGTTGGAGCGTTGGGCATGGATGTGGCCGTGGGGATGGTTTGTGTCGGCTCGGGGGTGACCTGCGTCAGCCCGGGCTTGGGAATATACACCGGAGCCATATTGAAAGGGGTCGGTGTTGCAGGCGATGCGCAGCTTGAAATGAGAAATACCAGGAACAGAATGAAGGAATGAAGGATGTGACGGTTCACAGGAGGTTCTGCCAAACGAAATAGGGGCGGATCATGATCCGCCCCTGCATATTATTGTGGCTGTATGTTTCCGACCAGTCCCAACTCCGGGGCGATCCTGCGCATGGCTGTGATGATGTTCCCCACATGTTCCCACAACTCGATGCCGAATTCTTTTGCGGCGTGTTCCATTTCATCACGGGAGGTACCGGCAGCGAAGGCTTTGTCCTTCCACTTCTTTTTGACAGAGGACGGTTCGAGATCGTACAACGAACGGGATGGACGTACCAACGCAACCGCCGTGACCAACCCGGTGATCTCGTCGCAGGCGATGATCGCCTTGCGGACCAATGTGTCGCGCGGCATCTGAAGATGATCGCCGTGGCTCAAAATATCCTGAATGATATCTTCAGGCACGCCGCGCTCACGCAAAATGGGCGCTCCGTCCTGCGGGTGCTGTTCCAAGGTGGGGTGGATCTCCCAATCGAAATCATGGAGCAGACCGATCAGCCCCCAGCGTTCCACATCCTCGTTAAACTTCTCGGCGTAAAAACGCATCGACGCTTCCACCGAAAGCATATGGCGGACCAATCCTTCATTTTTGACGTATTCACGCACTAGGGCTAAAGCTTCATCGCGGGTCATAATATTCCTCTCATGTCATTGCCCCGCCGTAAGTAGGCAGGGTTGTGAGCCATCAGCGAAGCTAACTCCTGATGCTTGGAGATTGCTTCGTCGCAAAAAACGCTCCTCGCAACGACATATGTAATTAAATACTCGTTGACGTCTCCAAACCGTGTTCGCGGGCCAGATCATCGAGCAATGCTTCCACTTCATCGAGGAAGTGATCGAGTCCTTCGACACGCTCTTCGAAACTCGCGGCTGCCAGCCCAAGTTGTACACACGCCGAGCGCCATGCCTCCACAGAGTGGTCGGGCAGCACATCCACTGCAAGCGTCCAGGTTTGCAGGAGCGGCCAGAGTGCGGCATGTGGGGTCTCGCTGGCGACCATCGCCTGAATCGCTTTCTCATAATAATTCACGCGTGCCGGATGAATACGTGGATCGACGCGGTTGCTTTCGGTCGCTGCTTCGAAGGCGAGCTTCCAATCGGGGAGCCAGCCGCCGATCTGAGATGCATCCACTGCGGAACCACCCATCAAGCCGACCAATGCAGCATTCATGCCGGGACGTTGGGCCGTCTCAGCCCGCGAGAGGAACTCCAGCATCAGGCGACGCTCCTGCAGCGGCGGACCGGAGAGCTCCGCCACGGCATTGATCGCGTGGTAGAGCGACTTCATGTATTTGGCTACATCCTGCGGCATGACTATATCGCTGACTTCAAGCAGGTCGCGCCAGATCTGACGTCCATGCTTGAGCAGTTCACGAGAACGATGCAGAGCCGGGGCAGGCGCATTGAACTCGAACCCGGCACGTAAACCCGCCTGCACGAACTCGAAGAACTTCTCGCGCTCGAAAAGCAATTGCGGGTCGTACATCTCCCAACCGAGCCACGGGTCCACACGCAACTCGCGCGGACGCTTGAACTCTGCTTTCGAGCGATGGCCGATATCCATATGGAAATCAGGCGTCAGTTTGATGAACTCGCGGCGGTGCTTGGGCTCATCGGCATGGACGAAGATGACGTCAATATCTGTTGTGCCGCCGAGCATGGGTTCACCGTCGGAGGCAAGGGAACCGGTGAGATACGCGGCGATCAGGAAGCGGTCGTTGAAGGCCCGCTCCTGCACGGTCTCTTTTGCGATTCGGATCAGGGATTCGCGTGTGACTCGCATGGTGGTTTCCTTTGGCGGTTACGCTTCGGGCAGCGGTAATGTCTGCTGAAACGGAGGCAGGTTCAGGCTTTGCCGGATGCGGTTCTCGATCCACTTGAGATGCTCGGGGTTCTGGATGATGTTCAAGTGGTCGGTGTTGATGGTTAAAACAGGCGTATGGTCAAAAGGTTTTGAGAAGAAATCCTCATACGCCAGGTTGAGTTCGTGGATGTAAGCCCGTTCCATCTGGCGTTCATAGGGACGGTCACGCATGGCGATGCGCTGCATCAAGGTGTCTGTGTTGGCCTGCAGGTAGACGAGCAGATCGGGCTTTTCGATCTTTTCTGCCAGCGCTTCATGGACCCGGTAGTACATGTCGAGTTCGTCGCCTTTAATGTTGATGCGGGCGAAGAGCGCGTCCTTGGCAAATGTGTAATCGGCGATCAGGTTTTTGCCTGTGTCTAACATATCGTGTACTGTACGTCTCTGCTGATGATAGCGGCTCAACAAAAAGAAGATCTGGGTTTGAAAGGCGTAGCGTTCGCGGTCGCCGTAGAAGTCGGAGAGAAAGGGGTTTTCTTCGAAGACTTCCAGCAGGATCTCGGCATCAAACGAATTTTGAAGAAGGCGGGCGAGGGTGGTCTTACCGACTCCGATGACCCCTTCGATGGCAATGTACATAACGTCTCCCAAGGTGGTGTTGAGTTAAGGATACCATAAGAGAAGTGCCAGATGTCAGGTTCCACGTGTCAGATTGTGAAAGAAATGGATCAGCGCCGCCATGCCTTTTTTCCAGGTGAGCAGATGCAGCTTTTCATTGGGTCCGTGGATGTTGTCATCGAACAGGGAGAAACCGGTCAGGATCGAATCGACTCCCAGCGATTGTTTGAACATGAGCACGGCACCGATGCCTCCGCCGGCACGTTGGAAAATGGGCGCTTTGCCAAAGGCGGTTTGCAGTGCATCTCTCATGGCGCCGGTCTCGCGAGACTTGTAATCTGTAATGATCGCGGGTCCACCGGTCAACACTTCGAGAGTCCATGTCACTGTGGGAGGCAGGTTTGCTTCCAGATAGTTTCTCAATTGTTGATGCACATCGTCTGGATGTTGATCGGGCACGAGGCGGAAGGACAGGCGCGCCGTTGCCTTGGCGGGGATCGCCGATTTGGGCTGCCCCGCTTCGAAGTGCAGCACCTCGAACGTGGGGCGCGCCCCGATCCTTTCCACGGGAGAGTATTCTGGCTCGCCCCAAAGTTTTGGCGCCCCTGAATGTTTTAACAGATACGCTTCATCATACGGAAGTTTTGCCAGTTCTGCACGTTCATCCTCATCCAACAGGCGGACCTTATCGTAAAAGCCTGGCAGCGTGACATGTCCCTGTTCGTCATGCAGATCCGCGATCAACTTGCTCATCACATGGATCGGGTTCTGAACCACGCCGCCGAACTCTCCCGAATGGACATCCTGCCGTGGTCCATACAGATGCAGCAAAAACCCCGCACCGCCGCGCAACGAATAACAGATAGCCGGCGTCTCGGCATCGGGCATGCCACCTGCATCGGTGTTTAAGGAGAAGTCGCATTTCAACTTTTCACGATTTACCACCAAAAATTCATTCAAGTGTTTCGAGCCGATCTCCTCCTCACCTTCGAGCAGGAACTTGATATTGAGCGGCAGGTTTTCGGTCTTGAGTATGGCTTCGACCGCGTTCAATGAAGCGAGCGTTTGTCCCTTCATATCGGATGCACCACGCGCGTATATGTTTCCATCCCGGATCTCAGGCTTGAACGGTTGGCTCTTCCAATCTGCCAGCGGCTCGGGATGTTGGACATCGTAATGTCCATAGATCAACACGGTGGGAACAGTATCGCCGCCATGCAGCCATTCGCCGTAGACCACCGAATGCCCCTCGGTGGGCAGGATCTCGACGTTCTCCACGCCCATGCGGCGAAGTTTATCTGCCAGCCAGTGAGCGGCTTTGTCCATATCGCCCTTATGCGTTGGGTCAATCGAAATGGAGGGGATGCATAATAGTTCGATCAACTCATCCTGAAACTGATCGTAGTTCTCTTCAAGATATTGCAAAGCAGTGGACGGGGACATGGGATTCTCCTTAAGGGAGCAGGGATTAGAGTCAAAGTATAAACCCGGGAAAATAATGTGTCATGTGTCAGCGAAACGAGGAAAATCGTCGCCTGTGCCGGTGATAGACTTTCATCCATCACAACCAAGAGGAGCAATATCATGCCATCCAAAGTGTTCTTCGGCAGTGCGCGTCAGGCGCGATTGGAAGCAAAAGAGACATTACCCGCCAAACTCGACCTGATCCTGAACGAATTGCACCTGCGCGACCGGGTCAACAAAGAGACGGTTGTCATCAAGATGCATACTGGTAACAACATGATCTACTCGACCATCCACCCGGTGTTCGTGCGCCGTGTAGTGCAGGCGATCAAAGACGGAGGCGGCAAACCGTTCGTAGTGGACGTGAACTGGGATACCGCCGGAGCGGAGACGCGTGGCTATTCCACCGAAGTGCTGGGCTGCCCGGTCTACCCGGCGGCGGGACCGGATGAAAAATACTTCTACGAACATGAGCGCCCGTTCAAGAATATCCAGAGTTGGAAGGTCTCGGGACTGATCCAGGACTCGAGCTTCATGGTCAACTTCGCCCACGTGAAGGGACATCCCAGTTGTGGTTTCGGCGCGGCGTTCAAGAACATCGCCCTGGGCTGCATGGCAGGCAACACGCGCGGGCAGATGCACGATGCCATGCACTACGACCCATACTGGTTCCCCGAGAAGTGCCCCGATAAAAGCGTGATGCAGCAGATCGTGGATATCTGTCCGCATAACGGCGTGGTCGTCGACAAGAACGACCCGAACCAACTGCACATGCACTTCGAAGAATGCAACCAGTGTGGGCGCTGTCTCAAAGTCGCACCGGAAGGTAGCTTGAAGATCGATGCGGTCAACTTCCACAGCTTCCAGGAAGCCTGTGCCATTTCAAC
>CAZKSG010000078.1:0-19233 GCA_964555335.1 uncultured Anaerolinea sp. | reverse complement strand
TCCTGATAGTCTGGCAGCGGGAGCAAGAGCGGCTCCGGCGCGGGCGGACTATGTCGCCGCCATCGCACGTGCTAACATCGCCGCCGGAGCAGATGGTCTTATTGTTGAAGTGCATCCTGACCCTGCGCACGCGGTTTCTGATGGCAAGCAGTCCCTCAAACCTGAAGCCTTCGCCAAAATGGTCAATCAAGTCGGGCAGATCGCCCAGATCATGGGACGCAAACTTGCCGTCGCACAAGGCGAATATGTGAAACAGGGTTGGGCGTAGAAATACCTCGGTGGTCGAGTGCGCCGAAGGCGCGTATCGAGACCACCACGCCGTAAAGCAACTCTTGTTACAAAAACTACTTTTGAAACTTGGTGGTCTCGACTGCTTGCGTCTCGACCACCGAATATAAATCAAACCAAAGGAATAATCATTATGATGATCATCATGCACCCCGGTGCACCCAAAGAACAGATCGACGCCGTCATTGCCGAGATCGAACGGCAGAAATTATCCGCGCATCCCATTTATGGCGTAGAGCAAACCATCATCGGCGCCGTAGGTGATGGACACTACGTGCCCAAGGAAATCTTCGAAGCCTTTCCAGGCGTGTTGGAAGTTCAGCGTATTTCCAAACCGTATAAACTTGCCTCACGCCAGTTCCATGAACAAGACTCTGTGTTTCAACTCGATGGCTTCACCGTTGGCGGCACCGAAGTCCCCATCATTGCCGGGCCCTGCGCGGTTGAATCGCGCGAACAAATTTTGGAAATCGCACAGGCTGTCAAAGAAGCAGGCGCGAATGCCTTGCGCGGTGGAGTCTTCAAACCGCGCACCTCCCCGTATTCCTTCCAGGGTCTTGGCGAAGAAGGTCTTGAGTATCTTGTCGAAGCCCGAGAGAAGACCGGCATGCCCATCGTGGTTGAAGTAATGGCGGTCTCGCAGATCGAGATGATGGAAAAATATGTGGATGTTTTCCAACTCGGCGCACGCAACATGCAAAACTTCAATCTGCTGCGTGCCATTGGCGAGACGCGCACACCCGTGCTCTTCAAACGCGGCATGTCTGCCACCATCGAAGAGATGCTCATGGCAAGCGAATACATTCTCAGCGGCGGCAACACGCGCGTGATGTTGTGCGAGCGCGGCATTCGCACCTTTGAAACTGCCACGCGCAACACAACCGACATCAACGCCATTCCCGTCCTCAAGAAGCTCACGCATCTGCCTGTCATCATCGACCCGAGTCATTCGACCGGCGACTCGGCGTTCGTCTCTGCCGTGGCGAAGGCAGGCGTCGCTGCGGGTGCCGATGGTGTCATCGTCGAAGTCCATCCTGATCCCGCGCACGCCATCTCCGACGGCAAGCAGTCCCTCACGCCCGAAGCCTTCGCCAAAATGGTGAAGCAGGTCAAGGCTGTGGCAGAAGCGGTGGATCGCTCGCTGGTTCCTCAACATGAACGAGCCTGACTTTAATCTCACAGAGTCCAAAGTCGCCATCATTGGATTGGGATTGATGGGCGGCTCTCTGGCGTTGGGACTACGCGGAAAGTGTGCTGCCCTCTACGGGATCGACCCGCATCAACCCACGCTCGAGCTTGCCCTCTCCCAACACATCGTGGACTACGCTGACAGCGACCCCGCCAAACTTCTTCCCCAAGCGGATCTCGTTGTCTTGTCCGCGCCCGTCCCCGCGATTTTGACTCTGCTTGAACAACTGCCATCGTTCGCGCCCAATCCCTGCATCATCATGGACTTGGGCTCCACGAAAAAACAGATTGTCGATGCGATGTCTTGTTTGCCTGACCGCTTCGATCCCATTGGCGGACATCCCATCTGTGGCAAGGAAAAACTCTCCCTCGCCAACGCCGAGCGGACTCTTTACTACGCCGCGCCGTTTTTGCTGACCCCGTTAGAGCGCACCTCATCACGAGCCTTATCCGCGGCACATCAAATTATTGAAGCACTTGGCGCGAAAGCAACTATTTTAGATGCCACCGAACATGATCGCATTCTTGCATCCACGAGTCACTTGCCATTTCTGCTTGCCTCCGCGCTTGCACTCGCTACACCGACGGATGTCTCTGCTTTTGTAGGGACCGGTTTCAAATCCACTAGCCGGGTAGCCGGGACTCCATCGTCCATGATGCTGGGTGTTCTGCAATCCAACCGGGAAAACGTTTTGAATGCCTTGCATGGTTTGCAGCATAGATTGTCAGAAATCGAATCTACACTGGCATCCGAAAACTTCACACAACTCGAAACCCTCCTGAATCAATCCCGTTCCGGTTACCAAACCCTCATCGGCAACTGATCACTGATAACTTCTTTCATGTCCACTCTCTCTCCTTCCCTCCGAATTACCCCGATCAACCATCCCCTCAATGCCACTGTCTGCGTCCCCGGCTCCAAGTCGCTGACCAACCGTGCCTTGCTCATCGCCGCCCTTGCGAATGGAATGACAAAACTAACCAACGCCCTGTTCTCCGATGACTCGAAATACTTTGCCAAAGCGCTCCAAACGTTAGGCTTCGATATTCAACTCGACGAAGCTAACCACGAAATGACAATCACCGGCTTAGGCGGAAAAATCCCTGCCAGGAAAGCGGAACTCTTCATCGGCAATGCGGGTACCGCTGCCAGATTCCTTTCTGCATTTCTAACTCTTGGAAACGGTGAATACATCCTTGACGGTGAACCCCGTATGCGTGAACGCCCCATCGGTGACTTGATCGATGCTCTCAATAAATTAGGCGTGGAAATGGAAGCGAAGAACAACTGTCCGCCTGTGGAAATCTTTGCCAAAGGGCTAGCGGGCGGAAAAACTAAAATTGCGGGAAATATCTCCTCTCAATTCTTGTCCGCTTTGTTGATGGTTGCCCCCTACGCCCAGTCTCCCATCGAGATCGAACTCACCACCGACCTCAACTCCAAACCCTACGTGGATATGACCATCTCCATCATGAAGGACTTTGGCGTAGAAATTGAACGTGACAGATATTCACGTTTCACTATTCATCCCGCAAACTACGTACCAATTACCAAATATCAAGTTGAGTCCGACGCCTCCGCCGCCTCCTACTTCTTCGCCGCCCCTGCCATTTGTGGCGGGACAGTCCGCGTGGAAAACATCTCCCGCAAATCCGTGCAAGGCGATATCGCTTTTCTCGATGTCCTTGCTCAAATGGGATGTGATATTGAAGAAGGGGAGAGCTATATCGAAGTCACTGGTGCAAAAAAAATGCGCGGCATTGATATAGATATGTGCGATATTCCTGACGCCGCTCAAACCCTAGCGGTGGTTGCTCCCTTTGCATCATCTCCAACCCGCATCCGTGGAATTGCTTCTGCCCGTGTGAAGGAAACGGATCGGGTTCATGCAACATGCGTGGAATTGGAAAGGCTCGGCGTCAGCGTGGAAGAACACGAAGATGGCATGACCATCCATCCCTGCGAAAAGATGCGCCCGTCCATCATCCAAACCTACAACGATCACCGCATGGCAATGGCATTTTCCCTCATTGGATTGCGGTTCGACAGCGTTACTATCGAAAATCCTTCATGCGTGTCTAAAACATTTCCTACTTTCTTTGAAGTCTTGGATTCCTTGCAGTGACCAACGTGCAACCTTCTAACCATCAAACTTTCAAACTGGGATTGATCGGCTATCCCGTCATCCATTCCCTTTCTCCAAAAATCCAAAACGCTGCCCTCAAAGCCTGCGGATTGGGAGGTGAATATTCATTATTCCCCATTCCCCTGGATGATATTCAGGGATTGAAAGACTTGCTTGCCCGCGTCCGCTCCGGCGAGATCACTGGACTCAATGTCACCATCCCACACAAGCAAAATGTAATTCCCCTACTCGATGAATTGACACCAACTGCACAATCTATTGAAGCGATCAATGTCATTTATATGAAGGATGGTAAGCTTATTGGCGATAACACCGATGCACAGGGATTTCTAGCTGATTTGAAAAAATTTATGGCAGAGTCCCCCTCTCCCAGCTGGAGAGAGGCAGGGGTGAGGGAGAAATCCGCGCTTATCCTCGGTGCCGGTGGTTCGGCCCGATCGGTAGTATATGCTTTATGCAACGACGGCTGGAATGTAACCATCGCTGCCCGCCGAATTGAACAGGTTCAAGTCCTTGCTACAAAGTTTGGCGCCCAAGCAATCGAACTTAACGTTCAATCTTTCCAACTTTCTAGCCTGCAACTTATAGTAAACACTACTCCCCTCGGCATGACCCCAAATACTGATACATCTCCACTTCCCGAGAACATTACTATATCCAAAGCTACAATGATCTATGATCTGGTCTACAATCCACGGGAGACAAGACTGGTACGAGATGCCCGCGCCCAGGGACTGCATGCCACAACCGGACTGGGTATGCTTATCGAACAAGCCGCCCTTGGCTTTGCTTTGTGGACGGGAAGAACACTTCCTGTTGAAATATTTCGGAACGCTGTCGAATAAACCTGGAGAACTCAATGCCTTTACGATTTCTAACTGCTGGTGAATCCCACGGACCATCCCTGACCGCCATCCTCGATGGGATGCCCGCTGGTCTATCCATTACACCAGATATCATCAATAAAGAACTGACCCGCCGCCAGCAGGGATACGGTTCTGGCGGGCGCATGAAGATCGAAAAAGACACCGTACAAATTCTGGGTGGAGTCATGGCAGGTGAAACGACGGGAGCACCGATTGCCTTGCTCGTGCAAAATGATGACCATGTCAAATGGAAGGGCAAAGCAGTCGAGCCGATGACCGCTCCACGACCGGGACATGCGGATCTTACTGGTGCGGTCAAATATGGATATAAGGACTTGCGTCCTGCTCTTGAGCGCGCTTCGGCTCGAGAAACAACCATGCGTGTCGCGGCTGGAGCGGTGTGCAAGCATTTTCTGTCTCAGTTCGGAATTGTCGTTGGTGGATATGTTGCCTCCATCGGCGAGATCACCGCTGACTTTGGTGATATGCCTTACGAAGAACGCTTCATCCGCGCCGAAGGATCGGATGTGCGCTGCCCAGTCGAATCGTTCGCGCAGAAGATGCGGGATGAGATCGAAAAGACTATTCATGGAAAAAATACTCTTGGAGGGATTCTTGAAATCGTTGCCTTGAACGTCCCGGTCGGACTGGGCAGCTTCATGCAATGGGATAGACGCCTGGAAGCAAAACTGGCGATGGCTGTCATGTCCGTGCAGGCGATCAAAGGCGTGGAAGTGGGGGATGCGTTTGAGAACTCTCGTTTGCCGGGAACGCAGGCACATGATTCTATGCAACTTTCCCCTCTCCCAGCGGGAGAGGGTGACCCGCAGGGTCGGGTGAGGGAGATATCCCGTCACTCCAATCGTGCAGGCGGAACCGAAGGCGGGGTCAGCAATGGTCAGCCCATCATCATCCGCGCGGCGATGAAACCAATTGCTACCACATTGACTCCTCAACAAACCGTTGACCTTGCTGCTGGCGAAAATGCTCCCACCAAATACGAACGCTCCGACTTCTGTCCCGTGCCGCGAGCCGTTCCCATTTTGGAAGCCATGGTTGCTTTTGTGCTGGCGGATGCTCTTATTGAAAAGCTTGGCGGAGATTCGATCAGCGAAATGAAACCGCGTTTTGAATCCTTGCGCAAAACCACTCTGGAAGATTTGCCGATGGATAATGTTCCGCACGTTTTTTGGGAATAAAGATGAGTCATATTTTCATTTATGGACCATCAGGCTCAGGTAAATCCACCGTCGGCAAGCAACTGGCCGACAATCTTCACTTGCCATTTGTTGACTCTGATCAAGTGCTTGAAATAAATGCAGGTAAGTCCATTCCCCAGATTGTCGAAGCGGATGGAATGCCCAGGGTACGCGAGTGGGAAAGCACCGCGTTAACGCAAATTATTGCTAGCAAAGAAAGTGTGGTCGCGTTGGGTGGTGGGGCATTGTTGCGGGATGAAAATCGTACGTTGGTGGAGAAGAATGGCGCAGTCATTTTGCTGGTTGCGGAATTGCAGACCTTAGTCAGTCGTTTGCAAAATGAACCGAATACACGTCCGCTGCTGGCCGGCGATCTTGAATCAAAACTGGCTTCTTATCTCAAAGACCGTTCTGAGCATTATGCCTCTTTTTCTGTGCAAGTTCAGGTGGATGGAAAAACGCCTGAGCAACTTGCCTACGAAATCCAAGTGCAGTTGGGACGACACCATCTTTCTGCGATGGGAGAATATGATGTCATCGTAGGTCAGGTTTCCAATCTGACAAACTTTTCCTTGCAAAATCCGATCATCGTAACCGATGAAAACGTAGCCAAGTGTCATCTCGAAAAGATCAAGCAGGTTGTTGGACAGGATACCAAGGCGGTCATCATCCCTGCTGGTGAAGAACACAAGAACCTTGAAATGATTTCGTTCATGTGGAAATCATTCCTTGAAAACGGACTCGACCGCAAAAGCACGGTCATTGCCTTGGGCGGCGGCGTGATCGGTGACATGACCGGCTTTGCCGCTGCTACCTATATGCGTGGCATTAACTGGATCGCTGTTCCTACGACCTTGCTTTCAATGGTGGATGCATCCATTGGCGGGAAAACGGGATTTGATCTGCCCGAAGGGAAAAATTTAATTGGTGCATTCTACCCGCCAAAGATGGTCTTGGCTGATCCGTCCCTATTGAAGACATTGCCTGAGCGCGAACTGGTCTCTGGCATGGCAGAAGTGGTCAAACATGGAATTATCTCTGACCCGGAGTTGTTCGAGCTGTGTTCGCGTGGCATGGATTGGGTGAAAGATCATCTCGAAGAGATCGTCAAACGGGCAATGGCAGTGAAGATCAAGGTGATCGAACAGGACCCATATGAAAAAGGGATTCGTGCCGCGCTGAATTTGGGGCATACCGTTGGGCATGCTGTGGAATTGGTCAGCAAGTTTGAATTGCGGCATGGAGAAGCGATTGCCATCGGAACCGTTGTCGAAGCCCGATATGCTGAACGGATTGGAATTGCTAAAAAAGGATTGGCCGATAGGATTGCTGAAACATTCTCCAAATTAGGGCTGCCGACCCGAATCCCCGGTGACATGCCGCGAGGAGAGATCATTCGTGCCATGCGGGTGGATAAGAAGAAGAATGCGAAGGCGATTCGCTTTGCCTTGCCTGCTGAGATCGGCGGGGTGGAGTTGGTGGATGTGAGTGATTTGGAGTCGGTGTTGGAATAAATATCATTGCGAGGAGGGCGTTAGCCCGACGAAGCAATCTCCACTTAAATGGAGATTGCTTGTCGAGAACCTGTTCCCGTTCAACGGGAGTTGCTTCGCCCACTCACCGTTTAAGGCTCTAGGCTGGCAACGACATAAAGAAAGAGGAATCATGAAAATACTTGTCTTGCATGGACCCAATTTGAATCTGCTTGGCACCCGCGAGCCGGAGGTATATGGCTCGATGACTTTAGCCGATATTGATAATAAATTGAAGGAATTAGGGAGAGAATTGGGAACCGAAGTGATGACTCTGCAGTCGAATCACGAGGGGGCTTTGATCGATGCCTTGCACGATGCGCGGACCTGGGCGAACGGAGTAGTGATCAACCCTGGCGCGTATACCCACACATCCATCGCTTTGCGGGATGCGATCTCGGCGATCCAGATTCCCGTAGTAGAAGTACATCTTTCGAACGTGTATGCTCGTGAAGAATTTCGCCATGTGTCGATGGTCTCAGCGGTGTGCAAAGGGAAGATCTCGGGGTTTGGCTGGCGCTCTTATTTGTTGGGGCTGCGTGCGCTGGTGGATCATCTTTCGGATTAACGAAAACCAATTCCAGTGTGGATGACGTATGTTAAATGAAAGCAGCCTCAGGCTTCGCGAAGCGCGAGCCGTAGGGTAGTCGTCAGGTAAGTATCTTTGCCTTGATTGCGTCCGTACACGTAATCAGGAAAATTCTCAGTTATTTCTCATTGAAAAGTTCTATAGTAATAGGTACGTCCGTTCAGTAAAGTTCTCTCAACTATTCGTTGAATGACCGTTCTGCGGTTTATGATGAATGGAAGGTAATGAACGAACCGTCTGTTCCCAAGAGTAGCCGTTTTAGTCGTTGGCGTGAGCGTATTCGGGGGATGTTGCCGTTCGCGTCGGGTGTGTTGGCGGCTTTGATCGCAGTCTTTCTTTTCAGTGTTTTCACACGAACCCCACAATTAACTCGAGACGATTTAAATAATGTTGTGGCAAGTGTTCTTGCTTCTGCAACGCCGCGCCCGGCCGATGCAACGCTGGTGTATCAGATCATCCAGCCTTCGCTCGTGTTGATCCAGACCGAACGGGATGGCGAGAACGGTGAAGTGGACCACGGTTTGGGCAGCGGCGTTATTATCAATGACAGCGGCAATATCCTGACGAGCCTGCATGTTGTGGATGGTGCGACCAGCATTCAACTCACGTTCGCCGATGGGACGCAAGCCGAAGGTATGTTGCTTTCTGCGCAACCTGAGATCGATATAGCCATGTTGGCTCCGTCTGTACTGCCGCAATTGTTTGTTCCGGCAACGATTGGGAATGCCGGCGGGCTGCAAGTGGGCGATGACGCCTATGTAGTGGGCAATCCATTTGGTTTGTATAGCTCGATGAGTGCGGGAGTGATTTCGGGATTCAACCGCTCGTTCCAGCCTCCGAACATGGACAAACCCGTTCAAGGCCTGATCCAGGTGGATGCGGCGATCAACCCCGGCAACTCGGGCGGACCTCTTTTGAATCGCAGCGGTCATGTAGTGGGGATCGTGACCGGCATTATCAACCCAACAGAAGACAGTTTTTTCATAGGCATTGGCTTTGCCGTGCCGATCAATGTGGCAGCCGGTGGAGGCGGCGGGCTGCCGCCTTATTAACGCTTGAATAACGAGAATAGAAATACCTTCGAAGGAGAGACGCATGGCGACGAACGAAAAATCTGAAGCCCGGGCACCGATGGAAAAAGTTTTATATGAAGTGAAGAAGGTGATTGTCGGACAGGATCACCTCCTGGAACGCATGATCGTTGCGCTGCTGGCACGCGGTCACATTCTTGTGGAAGGTGTGCCCGGCCTGGCGAAGACGATGGCGATCAAGACCATGGCAGAGGTGATCGGCGGAGAATTCAAGCGCATCCAGTTCACACCAGACCTTGTCCCTGCCGACCTGGTAGGGACGCGCATCTACAACCAGAAGACCGGCTCTTTCGACACCTCGTTGGGTCCTGTGTTCACCAACCTTCTTCTCGCCGATGAGATCAACCGAGCCCCCGCCAAAGTGCAAAGCGCGCTGCTCGAAGTAATGCAGGAAAAACAAGTGACCATCGGACGCGAGACCTACAAGGTCCCGAATCCGTTTTTGGTGCTGGCGACGCAGAACCCCATCGAAACAGAAGGCACGTATGCCCTCCCTGAAGCCCAAGTGGACCGCTTCATGATGAAGGTATTGATCGGCTATCCGTCACCGACGGAAGAGTTTGTCATCGTGGAGCGTATGACCGGTGCGCTGCAGGCGATCCAAAAAATACTTACCGTGGATCAGTTGCTCAAGCAGCAAAAGGAAGCCGACAAGGTCTACGTGGACCCGGCGCTGATGGAATACGCGGTCCGCATGGTGACGGCGACACGTGAACCCGATAAAGTGGGTCTGAAGGAATTGCAGCCCTATATCATGTTCGGTGCCAGCCCGCGCGCTTCGATCAATCTGATCCTCACTGCTCGTGCCCTCGCCTTCGTTCGCGGACGCAAATACGCGCTGCCGCAGGATGTCCTCGATATGGCGTTGGACGTGATGCGACATCGCGTGGTCCTGTCTTACGAAGCGCTTTCAGATAATGTCACAGGTGACGATATCCTGAACAAGATCCTCGAACGTATTCCGATTCCGGTTGTGCCGTTGCGCGAACACATGGAGATACGTAGTAATGCCTGAGACGCCCGAACGCGTCCTGTTACGGCTTGATTGGCGTGTTATCCGTCGCCTGGATGGTTTGTTGCAGGGCGATTATCGTTCGCTGTTCTATGGCTTCGGCGTGGATTTTGCCGACCTGCGCGAATATCAGGCCGAGGACGACATCCGCTATATCGATTGGAATGTTACCGCGCGCATGCAGGTACCGTATGTCCGTCAGTATACGGAGGACCGCGAAGTGTCGGCGTGGTTCCTGCTCGACCTGAGTCCCTCTGTGGATTTTGGGACGATGCAAAACCGGGAGGGGAAGCGCGCAGTCCTGATCGATTTTGTTGCCGTGCTATCCCGTTTGTTAACCCGGCATGGGAATCGCGTTGGGGCGATGATGTTCGGGAATGGGCTGCAAAAATCGATCCCGGCGCGAGGCGGGCGGATGCAGGTCCTGCGTCTTATTCACGAGATGCAGAAACAGCCGCATTTGCCACAGGCGCCGTTTACCGATCTGCGTATGTTCCTGAAGAATGCGCTGAATTCCATCCGTAAGCGTTCGCTGATCTTTGTGATCTCCGATTTCATCAGCGCGCCGGGTTGGGAGTCAGCGTTGAGTTTGTTGAACCAGCATCATGAAGTGATCGCCATCCGTCTGGTGGACCCGGCAGAGATGGACCTGCCCGATGTGGGGGTGATGGTGATGGAAGATGCCGAGACCGGCGCGCAATTGTATGTGGATACACACGATAAAAAATTTCGCAGAAATTTTTACAACGCGATGCAATTGCGTGAAACGGATTTGAAGAATGCCTTCAAACGTGCAGGCGTGGATGTGCTGACCCTTTCAACTCAGGATGACCTGGTGCGTTCGATCGTCCGTTTTGCGAAGCGACGCCAGCAGATGCGAAGGTAGCCCGGTATGTCATTTATCTGGCCGACCCTGCTGTTTTCATTAATATTGGTTCCTCTATTGCTGTATGCCTACTTCCGCGTGCAGCGACGGAGAAAGGAACTCGCGGCGACATTTGGCTCTCTTGGATTTGTGCGCGATATAAGCGGGCATGGACCCGGCACGCGACAGCATCTTCCGCCAATCATGTTCATGGGCGGCATTGCGATTCTGCTCTTCTCGATGGCGCGTCCACAAGCGACCGTGAGCCTTCCCCGCCTCGAAGGGACAGTGCTCCTCACCTTCGATATTTCCGGCAGCATGGCCGCTACAGACCTGCAGCCAACGCGCATGGAAGCGGCAAAGGCGACGGCGAGTCAGTTCGTGAAGAGTCAGCCACCGGGCGTGTTGATCGGTGTGGTCGCATTTAGTGATGGCGGAGTGGCTGTCCAACCGCCCACCAGCAACCGCGAAGAGACTCTCGACACGATCGAACGCCTCGTCCCCAGGCGCGGCACATCGCTTGCCAATGGGATTTTGGTTTCGCTGAATGCGATTGCAATTAATGAAGGAGACCCACCCATCCTGCAATCTGCCACGACTGGAAGTGACACACAGCAACCTATACCACTTCCTCAGGGGTGGTATCCATCAGCAGTGATCGTGTTGTTGAGTGATGGCGAAAATAATCAGAACCCCGACCCCATGGCCGCTGCAGATCTGGCCGCTGACCTGGGCGTACGCGTCTATACGGTTGGCATTGGCAGCCCGGCAGGCGTGGATCTTGAAGTGGAAGGTTTCACCGTCCACACGCAGTTGGATGAGTCTTTGCTGCGGGCGATCTCAGAAACCACCGGCGGACAATACTACAACGCTGCCAATGAAGACGATCTGTTCCGGATCTACAACGATCTCAAACCAAAGCTATCTGTGAAAACAGAAGACATGGAGGTCACTTCGATCTTTGCCGGGTTCGGTTTTTTGGCGTTTTTGCTCGGCGGAGCGCTTTCGTTGTTCTGGTTTGGACGTGTGCCTTAATGGTGAGTATGATTTCTAGAAAAAGCCATCCATCAAGAACATGTCACTCTGAAGGAGCGTTGGTTGCGACTGAAGAGTCTCTACTTCCGTGTGCAGAGATCCTTCGCTTTGCTCAGGATGACATTTCTAGAATGTCAAATTTTGGAGTTGAGCGATGAGTTTTCTGTGGTCCGGATCTTTGATCTTACTGGTGTTGATCCCGCTGATCATTGCCTTGTACGTCTGGCTGTTGAAGCGCAGGAATCGATTTGCGGTCCGGTATTCGAGTTTGTCCCTGGTCCGCGAAGCAGCGGCTCACCAGTCGCGCTGGCGCAGACATCTTCCTTTTGCATTATTCCTGCTCGCGCTGAGCAGTCTCGTATTTGCGTTATCGCGTCCGGTGGCGACGGTGAGGGTGCCCTCGAATAAGGCGACTGTCATCCTGGCGATGGATGTGTCACGCAGCATGTGCTCGAACGATATCCCGCCTAACCGTTTGGAAGCGGCCAAAGATGCCGCACAGAACTTCGTCGTGAATCGCATGGCAGGGAGGCAGATCGGCATTGTGGCATTTGCAGGGTTTGCCGAACTCATCCAGCCGCCTACCAACAATGTTGAACTATTGTCGAGCGCCATCGAAAGCCTGACCCCAGCGCGCAGAACAGCCATCGGCAGTGCTATTCTGCGTTCCATCGATGCGATCTCCGAAGTGGATGACCGAGTCGAGCCTAGCGATATCAGCGTCGCAGCGGATTCACCCTCTGCTGTAGCAAAAGAATTTGTACCGCATATCATTGTGCTCCTCACTGACGGTGCGAGCAATGCGGGGCCGTTCCCGTTGACGGCCGCAGAGCAGGCCGTGGAACGCGGTATCCGCGTCTACACAATCGGATACGGCACAACCAACGGCAATTCGGTGATGAACTGTAACGATCCCTTCGAGAGCGATAATCCCTTTGGTGGTGGAGGCGGCGGAGGTTTTGGCCCCAACTTCGGAGGCGGTGGCTTCCGCAGGGATATTGATGAAGCCACGCTGCGCCAGATCGCCGACCTCACGGGTGGCAAGTATTACGCCGCGACCAGTGCCGGTGAGTTGGATGAAGTGTTGCAAAACCTTCCGACGTACCTGGTCGTTACAGAGGAGACGATCGAGATCAGCGCGCTCTTCACGGCGTTGGCAGCCATGCTGGCGATCCTGGCAATGCTCTTCTCGATGATGTGGAGACCATTGTCTTGATTTCATTAATATTTATGTAATGATTTAGATTCTTTTTGGGGAAATAAACATCCATCCTTCCTCGTCAAGTACACGAAGACCAAAGCAAGGAGAGGATTCCATGACCGAACCCAAAGTCACAGTATATGGCGCCTATTGGTGCCCCGATTGTCGGCGCTCGAAGAAATTTCTGGGCGAGCAATTCGTCCCCTATCGTTGGGTGGATATCGAACAGGACAAAGATGGTGAAGCCTACGTTCTTCAACGGAACGACGGCAAACGTATTATTCCCTTGATCCTTTTTGAAGACGATACCTTTCTGATCGAGCCTACGAATGCGGAACTCGCTCGAAAGCTTGGATTGACCACCGAAGCAAAGAAGACCTATTACGATTTGATCATTATTGGCGGCGGACCTGCGGGTCTGACTGCTGCGATCTACGCCTCTCGCGAAGGTGCAGATGTGTTGCTGATCGAACGCTCCGGACTCGGCGGACAGGCCGGCATCACCGTCGGCTTGGATAATTTTCCCGGCTTCCCTGAAGGCATCACCGGGCAGGAATTCTCTGAACGCGTAGTGAAACAGGCGCGGCGATTCAATGTGGAAATTTTGCAGGCCGTGGATGTGGAACGACTTGCATTGGAAGAAGGCTATCACGAGGTCTATACCTCCGATGGAAAACATTATCATTCGAAGGCAGTCTTGGTGGCCACAGGTGCATCCTATAAGCGCTTGGAAGTCCCCGGTGAGGATGATTTCATCGGTGCAGGAGTCCATTTCTGCGCGACGTGTGATGGCCCCTTCTATAAGGGAGCGAAGGAGATCGTCGTTGTGGGTGGCGGTAACTCTGCAGTTGAGGAAGGATTGCATCTCACCAACTTCGCGGACAAGGTCACACTGCTCGTGCGCGGTGACCGTCTCACTGCGAGCCGCATTGCCGCGGAAAAAGCCACCGAACCGAATTCCCGCATCGAGATCCGCTACAACACGATTGTCGAATCGCTCGAAGGACGCGATTCAAAGTTGAAGACGGTGAAGGTCCGCAGCCAGGTCACAGGCGAAACGGATGAACTACATCCCGCTGCAGCGTTCGTGTTTATCGGTCAGGTGCCAAATGTGGAATTCATCAAGGGATATATTGAATTTGATCGATATGGATTTGTGTTGACTGGTCACGATCTTGGGCATGAAAAAGATGCAGGCATGGAACCGCTTCCCTTTGAAACCAGTGTCCCGGGACTCTTTGCGGCAGGTGATGTCCGTCATGGAAGTACAAAGCAAGTCGCGTCGGCAGTGGGCGAAGGAGCCGCTGCGTCCATTTCGATCCGTGAGTTTTTGCGTAGAAGTGAATAAAACAAAAAATCCTCTCGAATTTTCGAGAGGATTTTTTGTTGGTTAGCTTCTGTGTGCAAACTTCCGCCACAATAATCCGCCGGTTCCAAGAACAAGTACGATAACACCTGCGATGAGAGCCAGATTGGAGCCCTTTGGCGTTTCGGCAGCCAGGGCAAGTGGAGTCCCTGTTGGCGATGCTGTGATGGATGGACTCGGAGAGGGAGGAATTGTCGTTGGAGCGGGTGTGTCCGTTGCTGTAGCGGGCGGGGTCACGAGAAGGAGCAATTTCTGTTCCGGGCGGATAACGGATGTGTTATTCAATCCATTCCAGGACATTAAATCTGCAAGTGAAACTTCATATAGCCCGGCAATCCATGAGAGCGTTTCTCCGCTCTGGACCGTGTGATAGTACTTACCATCCGCTTCTGGAGTGAGTTTCTGAATGTTGCTCAATGTTGGGCTGGGGGTGATGTTGCCTGGTGAGATCACAAGTTTTTGCCCAATTTGCAGGGGCCAATCTGCCTGAAGTCCATTCAATGCCAATATTCGGTCCACGGGGACGTGATATGCATCTGAGATGGTGATCAAGGCCTGATAAGGCTGCACTTCATGGACGATCTTGCCGTCTGTGTCAGGGGTTTGGAGCACGATCATGCCATAGGGAGTCGGCGTGGCATAACCTGCCGTGTCCTTCCCTGGGATAAATAAGCGCTGCCCGGCTTGCAGAGGCGTAGTACGGGATGTGTTGTTCCAAACCTCCAGGTCATGGATGGTGATCTGGTAGGCGATGGCGATCGACCAGAAGGATTGACCTGCCTGGACGACATGATAGATCTTGCCATCTGAATCGGGCGTTGCGATCTTTACCGGCACGATGAGTTGCGGTACTCCGCCCGTATTGCCGCCTGCTTGAGGGGTAAGTCCAGATGGCGATGACGCTCCACCACATGCCTGCCCAGCCACATAGGCAGCCTGCAGGATGTAATAGATCTTTCCGTTCGCCTCCGCCACGCCCGCGCCGATATTGCAGTAAGCCGCTTCTACTGCCGGACGCATGTGGTCCGGGTCAGCCCAGACAGCCATGATCTCGTCGATGCCCATGCCGCCGCTGCTCACGGCAAAGTTTTCGGTGGCCCACACAGTTCCGCCATTGCCATAGCCAGCGGCGGCGATACGTCCTCGTACATTGCCAATATGCCAGGACATGTTGTTGGCAGCCATCGTCGCGGCGGTTGATTGGGCAACTGCGTCAATAATCGGATCTTCGACAAGAGCCGGGAGCCCATACGAAACGCGCAGGGTATTCATCGCAATGATCAGATCGTAGGCGCTGACCTGATCGAGCGGAGCGGAGTCGATCTCATCTGCCTGGGCTGTTCGCGGAGGATGGAATATTCCAATTCCCAACACGAGGAGCATGCACAAACTGAGAAAACGTTGGAAACGCATCCTTTAATTATAATTCCATACAATTTTTTATTATGAGCGACGCCTAATGGAAGAGTGACGTGGACATCGGGACCGATTCAAGATAATATCGTG
Organism: uncultured Anaerolinea sp.; assembly: GCA_964555335.1. Taxonomy (GTDB): domain Bacteria; phylum Chloroflexota; class Anaerolineae; order Anaerolineales; family Villigracilaceae; genus Defluviilinea. Next base: position 3,348 of record CAZKSG010000078.1, on the reverse strand, counting down.
GCTTCACAATTGTTGGTTCTGTAATTTCAGAGAGAGAAGTGATGAGAGAACAATCCAAGAATTTCTGGTCTGGTGTTCGCGCGGAATTACCATTATTGGTCGGTGTGTTTCCGTTCGGGATGATCTATGGAGCGCTGGCGCTCAATGCCGGGTTACAGCCTGTTGCGGCACAGTTAATGTCATCGGTCGTATTTGCGGGATCGTCACAATTCATTGCTGTACAGCTTTTTCACGACTCTGTACCGGGCATCATCATTGTATTGACGATTGCAGTGGTCAACTTGCGGCATGCATTGTACTCCGCATCGCTTGCCCCGTATGTAGAGTCCCTTTCAATGCGTTGGAAAGTGCTGCTGAGTTACCTGTTGACCGATGAGGCGTATGCCCCAAGCGCGATCCACTATGAAAAGGAGGGGGTGACTCAACATGGTCATTGGTTCTTCCTGGGTGCCGGGCTTGCTCTATGGACCACCTGGCAGATCAGCACAGCCATCGGAATCGTTCTTGGCTCAGCCATCCCTGAATCCTGGTCGCTCGACTTTGCCCTGCCATTGACCTTTATTGCAATGGTGGTCCCTGTCTTGAAAAATAGACCGGCAATTGCGGCAGCGCTATCTGCCGGAGTCACAGCGCTGCTTGCCTATTCGCTTCCTTATCAATTGGGACTGATCCTTGCCGCACTGGTTGGCATTGTGGTTGGGACCTTCCTGGAAGGAAGAAAATCTTCCGAGGAAACACGATGAATACCATCTGGCTCGTAATGCTGATCGGCGGCTTGATCACCTTTGGAATTCGTTTCTCTTTCATTTATCTATTTGGGAGATTTCATATACCTGAGACAGTGCGCAGGGCGTTGCATTATGTCCCTCCTGCCGTGCTGTCCGCCATTGTTTTCCCTGAACTGTTCCTGCACAATGGAGCATTGAGCCTGTCATTTGGAAATGATCGCCTATTGGCGGGGTTGATCGCAGTTGTAGTGGCGTGGTTCAGCAAGAATACGCTTGTGACGATCCTTGCGGGGATGGTTGCCTTGTTCTTATTGCATTGGCTGATGTAGTGTAAATAAGAATTGTGCGAAGGCATGCACTCCTTCGCACAATTAGATGAATATCGTTGAGACGAGATTTCCGCCTTCGCGCCTGGCTTGTGTCATGGCTTCGATGGCCTTCCCGGTCAGGAATTCGATCTCGGTTGAAGCAGTGATGTGGACCGCAGAGACAATTCCTGCACTCAACTGTATGGTTAAATTCCTTCCGTCCATCAATGTGATTTCCGTGTTGAGGATACCTTTCAGGATCCGTTCTGCCACTTTTTCAGCATCCTGTCCGATCACGCCAGGCAGGATGATCAGGAATGTATCCGCATCGTGACGTCCCACGCCATCATAGGGACGGCTCTTTTCACGGATGCCCTGTGCCACAACATTCAATACATCGTTTCCGATCTCATCCCCAAACTGTTCATTGATCGAATTGAAATTATCGATATCCAGTGCGATCATACTTAGCGGTGATTGTCCGCGGCGGGCACGTTCCATTTCGCCGTGCGAGAAGGTGATAAAGGCCTTTTGGTTGAGAACGCCGGTCAATGGATCGTACATAGCGATGCGTTCCATCGTGTCCTTGGCCAGTGCAAGGTTGTCTCCCAGCCCAAGGATGCGTTCTCCGATGTGTATGCGCGATTTCAACTCAACCAGATCGATGGGTTTGTGCAAATAATCATCTGTACCGGTCTGGGAGACAGTGGAATCCGTATCCGAATTCTTTTCAGTGACCAAAAGAATGTAAATATAGTAGGGAGGTTTCGCGTCACGAACGCGCTGGATGAACTGTTTTGCGTCTATATCGGTAGTAGTACGGTCGGCGATCACGAATCGGATCTCCCCCTCTTGCAGAAGCTGCATGGCGGTGTCGCTATCTCCAGCGGGCATGATCTCATGTCCGTTATACTGCAATACCTGTTGGATGGCCGTGCGTTCTGTCAGATCGTTGTTGAGCACAAGGATTTTCATGGTCCAGTGCGCCTCCTGCCCCGATTATCTCACAGATTGCAGCGGTATGCGTGTTGACAAACACTCCTCTCCATAGTAATATTTGCGGCGCTTTACCCATGCCGAGGTAGCTCAGTGGTAGAGCAGGGGACTCATAAGCCCTTGGTCGGGAGTCCAAATCTCCCCCTCGGCACTACAGACCACCACTATGGTGGTCTTTTTGTTTCAAATTCTATTCTTGAGATAAAAGGGTTCGCCATCTGTACATTGACGGACCAAAACTTGAAATACGAAACCCTACATCAATCCCTGAATCGATAGGATGATCATCGCACTTAACATGTAGAGCGATGCATAGCGGAACAGCATGAAGTTCATCTTGTCTGTATGGATGCGCAGGGTAGCAAAAGCCAGGATCAACATGACAGCAGTGAGTACTGCGATCAGGCTTAAGAGTCCCGCACTCAGACCGATCAACACACATGCCCAGCCAATGGCGATCGCCGCCAGAATGGATGAGAATGCGATGGTCGCGCGAGTGAAGGCGTCACCGTAAGTTGCCGGGAACGTGGGCACGCCTGCATTTTTATAATCCACGCGGAACTTCATCGAATAGGTCAACGTGTGTGTGGGAATCCAGAATAGGATCGAAAGTGCAAGCAAGATGCCGACCAATTCGATGTTGCCCATTGCCAGCGCCCGCCCCGAAAGAATGGGCATCGCGCCAGAAATGCCACCCCATAGGATGCTCCAACATGTGCGACGTTTAAGCCAGACCGTGTACACGATCACGTCGAAGAACCAGCCTGCGAACACAACCAACCCATATAACGGATTCATCAGTACCGCCCCGCCGATCCCCAAAATGGAAATGATCATGCCAACAATAAAAACTTCGCGTTGCTTCAGTTCGCCCGAAGCGGCCGGGCGCATGTGAGTCCGCTTCATTTTTGCGTCGATGTCACGGTCATACCACATATTCATGATCGTGCTTCCACTGATCGCCAGGAACAGAGTGACGATCAACCCCAATAAGATCGAAACATGAAACGGTGGACGTGAGCTTAAATATCCGGCGATGCCTGTGGAAAGCAGCAACCCGGTCTGCAGTGACTTGATAAGCGGCCAATACAAACGAATTTTTCGGATCATTTTTCACCTTTGGCGAACGTGCGTAAGCGCAGATTATACCTGTTCCGCTATCGGTTCTTCTTTAGAAGATCATCAGTGTTTTCCCGCTCGATGATCAACTCGGCTTTCCCGCCTTCGAGCATCAGCACTGCCGGTCGTCGTGCACCGTTGTAATTGGATGACATGCTCAAGTGGTAGGCACCCGCCACCGGGATGGCGATCAACTC
>CAZKSG010000077.1:0-19477 GCA_964555335.1 uncultured Anaerolinea sp. | reverse complement strand
CAAAATGGGTTCAATCTGTACAGTTTTTGGGGATTGAGCATTACCTATATGTACTTCCAATTCCCATTGATGGTTCTCACCATGGCGCCGGCGCTCGACGGGCTCAAGCGCGAGTGGCGTGAAGCTGCGGAAAATCTGGGTGCAACAAACCTGCAGTATTGGTGGCGCGTTGCCCTGCCTGTATTGCTTCCTTCGATCCTGGGCGCGATGATCCTGCTGTTCGGGAATGCCTTTGGTGCATACGCCACAGCGTACGCGTTGACGGGTGGCACGCTGCCCATCGTCACGATCCAGATCGGCGCGCAGATTCGAGGCGATGTTCTGCACAATCCCGGCCTGGGATATGCAATGGCGATGGGGATGGTGTTCGTCATGGCTATCGCACTCGCTGGATATTCCTGGCTCCAAAAATTGTCGGAAAGGTGGTTGCGCTAATGTCCCGCTTACGCAGAATCCCCTGGTGGAGCTGGTTCTGGTTCCTGTTGGGAGCCGTCTACTTCATATTGCCTCTATTTGCAACGCTTGACTTCTCTCTGAGCATGCAGCGAGATAAGATCAGCCTGCTCGCATATGAGAAGGCATTTGCCGATAAGAACTTCATCCAGACCTTTACGTATTCCAACCTGCTGGCTATCGCAACGATCATCGCCAGTATCCTCCTCATCGTCCCCACCGCCTATTGGATCCGCTTGCGCCTTCCACAGGCTCGGCGCATCACTGAGTTCATTACGTTGATGCCGTTCGTAGTGCCTGCGATCATCCTCGTCTTCGGCTTGATCCGTATCTATAGTTCGCCTGTTACGGTTCCGTTTACAGAGATTCAACTATTCAAGCCGTTGACGAATACACACTTCGGCACGAATGTGTTGATCGTTGCCGGCTATATGGTATTGGCAATGCCATATATGTACCGTTCAGTGGATACCGGGATGCGTACCGTCGACGTGCGGACACTGACGGAGGCGGCTCAAAGCCTCGGCGCGAGTTGGTTCACCATCATCGCTCGAGTCATCCTCCCGAACATTCGCGCAGCACTCCTGAGCGGGGCATTGCTCACCTTTGCCATCGTTGTGGGTGAAGTGACACTCGCCTCCTTCCTGGGCGTGGATGCGTTCGGTCCGTATCTCTTTTTGCTCGGGCAGCACAAGGCGTACGAACCCGCTGCACTCTCCTTTGTAAGTTTCCTGCTCACATGGTTGGCAATGGGACTCATTCAATTGTTCACCGGCGGTCAGGGACAAGCCGCAGGGGCTCACTAGATTCATCAAGCGAGAAACCACATGGCATATCTAACTCTTTCAAACATCTCAAAAAAATTCGGCGATACCTATGCGGTGGAGGATTTCAACCTGGATATTGAGAAGGGTGAGTTTGTCTCTTTCCTGGGTCCATCTGGGTGCGGAAAAACAACCACGCTGCGCATGGTGGCGGGATTCGAAATCCCGTCTTCAGGCAAGATCACATTAGGTGGTGCCGATATTACAGACAAGGCTCCCAATCAACGCAACGTAGGTATGATCTTTCAGGCGTATGCATTGTTCCCGAACATGACCGTTTCGCAGAACATCGGATTTGGCCTGCGCATACGAAAAGAACCCGAGTCGGCTGTCAAGGAACGTGTGAAGGAGATGGTCAGCTTGATCAACCTTGAAAAACATGCCGATAAATATCCCTATCAGCTTTCCGGCGGACAGCAGCAACGTGTGGCGCTGGCCCGCGCGTTGGCGAACCATCCACAGGTGCTTCTGCTCGATGAACCGCTTTCTGCCCTGGATGCCAAGATCCGTGTCTCCCTGCGCGCGGAGATCCGCGCCATTCAAAAGCGACTGGGCATCACGGCGATCTTTGTCACGCACGATCAGGAAGAGGCGTTATCCATCTCCGACCGCATCGTGGTGATGTACGAGGGCCGCGCGGAACAGGTGGGGACGCCCTTCGAAATTTACAACTTCCCCAAAACACAATTTGTGGCAAATTTCGTTGGTTCCTTGAACAATGCTGATGCGGAAGTATCTGACCCTGCCAATAGCATGCTAAGCATGGACGGTGTTCCATTCAAGACAGCCGATACAGAGATGGCAAATCGCAGGCGAGGCGACAAGGTCCGCATCTCGATCCGCCCGGAGCGTTTCAGTTTTGCGGCTGATCCACTGAAAGATAATGTGGTGGATTGCACCATTGAAAACATCACCTTTCTTGGATCGGTAGTCCGTATTCAAGTTAAGATTGGCAATACCAAATTCAATATGGATACGTTCAACAATCCATTCCTTGAATTGCCGGCCATTGGTGCAAAAGAGCGAGTCATGTGTTCGAAAGAAGCAGTATTGGTGCTGGGTTCAGCATAAAACAGATATAAACCAACAGACACGGAAACAGGTAGGTATGTTTTACTTGTTTCCGTGTTTACTTATCCGTGAGGTTTCCCATGTCTGTTATCGAAAAAATTGTGGCAAGGATCCCGGATTGGAAAAATAAAAAAGTTACCGTCACACCACTTTCGGGCGGCCTGACCAACTCCAATTTCAGGGTGGATGTGAGCGGTACGCCCTACTTTGTCCGTGTGCCGGGCGAAAGCACGGACTTGTTGGCGATCAATCGCGAGAACGAAGTCCACAATTCCAGAGCAGCGCATGAGGCAGGGGTGGCCCCAAAAGTTCTTCACTACATCCCTGAAAAGTATGTGATGGTGCTGGAGTTCCTGAACGGGAAGACGATGTCGAAAGATTCGTTGAATCAGCGGGGAATGCCGACCCGCATGGCGAAAGCGATCAAGAAACTGCACAGCGGACCTCGCTTTTTAACCGATTTCAATATGTTCCGCCTGACCGAATATTATTTACAGATCTGTGACGAACGCGAGATTCCCATCCCGGATGGCTATTTGGAACGGATGCCGACCGTCTCCACGATCGAACAGGCCATGTCGGTAAATCCGCTGCCAACGGTTCCATGCAATAACGATCTGCTGGCTGAGAATTACATTGATGACGGAAAGCAATTATGGCTTATTGATTACGAATACAGCGGGAACAATGATCCGACATTTGAACTGGGAAACACCTGTCAGGAAATGCAGTTCAATGATGCCCAGATAAAAGAAGTCTGCGCCGCTTATTTCGGTCAGGCAACTGCGGATAAGATCGCTCGCATGAAGCTGAACATGATCATGTCTGATGTGGGTTGGGGACTGTGGGCCGCGATTCAGGCGAAGATATCCACTATTGAGTTCGATTTCTGGGGTTGGGCAAACGAACGTTGGGGTAGGGCGGTGGAGAAGATGGATTCAAGGGAGTTTGGTCAATGGTTGGGTGATGTGCAAGCATAGGTAGTAGGTACATGATACAGCCACCTATCTACTTGTTTACGTATCTACTTTAAGAGGAGAAGAATGAGAGACTCAGCAGAAATTGTCATTATTGGCGGTGGGATTTATGGTGTAAACATCGCATATCATCTATTCAAGATGGGGAAGAAGGATATCGTCCTGCTGGAAAAAGGGGAGATCGCCAGCGGCGAGTCGTCGCACGCTGCGGGTGTGGTGACGCAGTTCGCTACATCCAAAACGATGATGCAGTTTCGCAAGTATTCCATTGAACTATACAGCGAACTCGGGATGTTTAATCACGTGGGTAGTCTACGTGTTGCATCGAGCAAGGAACAGCTAAAAGAGTTGGAACGAAGTGTCAGTCGCGCCAAAGCCATTGGCATGGATGTAGAGATCATCTCGCCATCCGAAGCGGTCAAGGTCATGCCGCAGATCACAGATAAAGATCTCTATGGTGCGATCTATTTGCCGCGCGATGGACATCTTTCTCCATACGATACGACGACAGGCATGGCACGCATTATCCGCGAGATGGGCGTGGAAGTGAATACACACACACGTGTTACCGGGTTGGAACTTTCGCCCAAAGGCGAAATTCAAAAGGTGATTACCGATAAAGGCTCGATCAAAACGAATCTGGTGGTCAATGCTGCAGGGATGTGGGCGCCGCGCATCGCCGCGATGGCAGGGGTGTATCTGCCAACAACGCCTGTGGACCATCAGCATATCGCCATCAAAGCAGTGACCGGACACGAATTCCCGAAGAACACGCCTTGTCTGCGCGACCCGGATAACCTCGTTTACATGCGCGAAGAACAGGGTGGACTTGTGATCGGCGGTTATGAACCGAATCCCGTTGCGCGTTGGGTCGATGGCGTACCGTGGGAGCACGGCAACCGTACGCTGCCCGGCGATTATGATCGTTTTGAGATGTTGCTTGAAGGAGCGATCCGCCGCATTCCGTTCTTGAAGGACGCGGGTATCATCAACCTCACCTGCCACCCTGGCGCGTACACGCCCGATTGTCAGCCCATGCTGGGACCTGTTGCCGGCGCACGTGGATTGTGGATGGCGGCTGGGATGTCGTTGAACGGCTATGGCGGTGCAGGCGGCATGGGCAAGCTGATGGCGGAATGGATCATCGATGGAGAAGCGCCTCAGGATGTCAACGTCTATCGTGCCACACGTTTCGGAAATTATTATTCCAATCCCGAATATGCCGCCGAGCGAACGCGTGAAGGTGTGAAATATTATTATGCGTTGAAGTTCCCGAACGACGAAAACGAGTGGGCACGTCCGCATCGCGTCAGCCCGGTGCATTATCGCTTACAGGAACTGGGCGCGGTCTTTGGAGAAAAGTTCGGTTGGGAACGTGTCCTTTATTTCGACAAAGACAAAGGCTGGAAGCGCGCCGGTGCAGATCAACGTGAATGGGGTTGGACCAAACCTCCGTTCTTTGACCGTGTTGGCGAGGAGCATCTCGCCACCCGCGAACGCGTCACTCTCTATGACCTGACCTCTTTCGGCAAGATCGAAGTTTCCGGCCCAGACGCGTTGAGACTCTTGCAACGGGTTGCTGACAGTAACATGGACAAGCCCGTTGGCAGCGCGACATACACCCAGTTCCTTAACACACGCGGCGGCGTCGAAGCAGATGTCACCGTTACGCGGTTTGCGGAGGATACATTCTGGGTTGTGACTGGTTCTGGATTTATCGGCAATGACCTCGCCTGGCTGCAGATGAAGACGGAACCAGGTGAAGATATTATCTTTCGCGACATCACGGAGGATTACGCCTGCCTGGCGTTGTGGGGGCCGAAGGCGAGACACGTTCTCTCGAAAGCCACGCAGGATGACGTCTCGAATGAAGCGTTTCCGTATCTCTCAGCGCGATACATCACAATCAACGGCGTGCATGTCTGGGCGCAGCGAGTCAGTTATGTCGGCGAAATGGGATGGGAATTGTACATCCCGAACCATCGCGCCTTGATGGTATGGGACATCCTGTTCGAAGCAGGCAAGGAATTCAATATGGAGGTCGGTGGGTACAGAGTGTTGGACTCGCTTCGTCTCGAAAAAGGCTACCGTTACTATACAACAGATGTGACTCCGTTGGAAACTCCATACGAAGCAGGTTTAGGATTCTGCGTGAACCTTGACAAAGGTGATTTCATTGGCAGGGGTGCGTTGGTTGAAAGAAAACAAAAAGGATTTACAACCAAACTCTGTACGCTCGTGTTGGATGGGGAGGGGTTCACGCAGATCTATGGCGGTGAGGCGATCTATAATGACGGTAAAGTAATTACGCGTGTGCGTAGCGGCGGATATGGGTATACAATCAGGCAGAATATTCTATATGCCTACCTGCCTCTTGAATTGGCAAAAGCCGGTACACGCGTTGAAGTGGAATTGATCGAAGGCAGATATATGGCTGAAGTGACTTCGATGGTTCTATATGACCCGAAAGGCGACAAGCTGCGTGCCTGATTAATGCGAAGGATAGGTTTTCTTTTTCCACCGACTGTGCTTTTCCCCATTGCTTTGGGATTTGCCATGGTGTGGTTGTTTTTCTCAATTTATGGCTGGCTTGGTTTTACGCATTGCCAGCCCTGGGAGCCAGTGCAACGTCCACCGGCAAGCCCGCTCCGTTTCGTGGATACCTTTGGCGATCGTTTCTTTTTACAGACAACGGATGGAAAAACGTATTGTTATGCACAAGGTCAATGGAAGACTTGCATACTCTCGCCATATCCTGCAAAACTCGATGCGGCGCCCTCGTGGCTGATGAGCAGGTTCGTCCATATCCCCGGGCAGAATCTTTTTCAAGTGGTTCGTGTGAGCCTTTTTTTGGACACTGCGTACTATGGATTGTCTGGTGATGGGAGTATTTGGGCGTGTTCCTCCACGTTCGATGCTTTTGTGTCCAAACTATATCACTCAGGTGCACTGATCTTGTTATTGATCCCGTTTGCGGCGGGATGCTGGTGTCTGTTTATTTTCTGGCGAATATTCATCCGCCATGCCCGGCCTGTTTTATGGGATTGGTATGGACGTGGAACGCCCATCAAATAGAAGTAAATGAGTGTTATGACATACTATGCCTCGATCAAAAGTCTCCCCTCCTAAATATGTTGGTTTCGGAATGTTGACTCCGGTTGCCATCATGGTCCTTGAAAACCTGCCAAAACGGAATACAGGTGCGGTTGTGCAGGAAGTCAACGAGTTCGTATTCGATGATGCCGCGATCGTGGCCTGCCTGCTGCGCCAATGGAGTGTCTCATCTGCGATGATCGGCACAGCCGTAGGTGACGATGTGCGTGGACATGCTCTTGCAAAACAGTTGAAGGATTGGGGCGTGCAGGGAACCGTCCGGTTTACGGATCAGTATCGTACCCCCATTGAAGTGAACGTTTCTGATAGGAAAGGTGCGCGTACTTATTTTTGGCAGCGTACACCACAGATATTAAGCACGCTGGATACGGCCGACCTTTCCCTGATAAAAGGTTCGAAAATACTGTATGCCGATTGGTATGACGGCGATCACATCCTGCGGGCGATGGATGAAGCCAAAGCTCAGGGAGTGCCTGTGTTCGTCAACCTTGAGCACGGACATAAAAAGCCCGATGTGCTGAAAAAGTTTGCCGAACGTGCCACGATCTGCCAGGCGGTGACCGATGCCGCTCAGTTAGGTGGAAAGCAAGCATTGCTCGGTACGGCCAGGAAATTGTTGAAGTCTGGAATTCAAACTGCGATCATTACACTGGCAAAAGGTGGATGCCTCGTGGCAGAGGGGGAGGAGATCGTCCGCGTGTTTGCCCCTTCTGTCAAAGCCGTGGATGCATGCGGCGCTGGGGCAACGTTTTCCGCTGGGTTTATTTACGGCTACTTACAAGGTTGGAATTTGGAATCCTGTGCTCGTTTTGCCACGGCAGCCGCAACTCTAAAGGTTACGCGGGCGGGATTGGATATGTTCCCGGTCAGGCAGGTCATGGAGCTGGCAGAGAGCCTGAAAGTGGAACGCTGGCGTTTCCGTAATAACCGTTTCGAGATCATCGAGCGTATCCTGTCCATCCCGGAGCAGGTTGCCCGGCAAGGCAAACATGCGCAGGAGAAGTTGTTGCGCGAGATCCGCTTTCCGATCAAACGTAAGACGGATACATTTCAACATCCACATGTAAGACCGAAGAGGAAGATCATTTAGCGTATTGTGACATTTATGTCGCATCACATGACTTACAGTTCAGAGGAGAGTCCGATGTCATTTGCAGAGTTGCTTACACAGGAACAAATCCAGCGTATTCATGATGCATCGCTTGAGGTATTGGAGGAAGTCGGTTTAAAAGTCCGTTATGAGCCGGCGCGAGCGTTGTTTGCCAGCCACGGTTGCATTGTGGATTCAGAGACACAGATCGTCAGGTTTCCGCGCGATGTGGTGGAGAAGTATCGCAAGATGACTCCACCGAAGTTTACCTTCGGCGCGCGTGACCCAAAGTTCGATAAGACGATTCCTGATGACAGTCCCGTCATTGTGACGGCGAGTTCTGCGCCTGATATTATCGACCCGATTACCGGCAAGGAACGCCGTGCCGAATCTGGAGATATCGCACGTATTGCACATCTCATCAATGAACTGCCCGCGTACGACATGTTCTCCATCTCTACGCTGGCCGAAGACGCGCCCAAAGACCAGTTCACCATCTCACGCCTGTATCCGGCGCTTAAGTATTGTGTCAAACCGATTCGTTGTACAACGACCGATCATAAAGATACGCTATCTGTCATGGAAATGGCGTATATCGTCGCTGGCGGCAGGGAAGCTTATAAAGAGCATCCGTTCCTGACGCACCATTACTGCCCCACTGTTTCGCCTCTGACGATGGATGTGCTTTCTACACAGAACGTGATGTACTTTGCTGAGGAAGGCTTGCCTGTATATCCAACGATTGTGCCCAACGCGGGGCTTACCTCACCCATGTCTATGGCGGGGACGTTGGTGCAGGGTAACGCCGAATATCTGGCGACTGCAACATTGATGCAAATGGTCAGGGAAGGCACACCGACCATCTATGCCACACTCGGCACGGTGGCAGATATGCGTTCAGGTGCGTATACCTCCGGTGCGGTCGAATGTGGCATGCTGCACATGGCCTTTGCCCAGATCGCGCGTTTCTATAATGTGCCATGTGGTGGTTATATTGGTCTGACCAATTCCAAGCTGAATGATGCACAATCTGGCTATGAAACGGGCATGTCTGGTATGGCGGGCATCCTCAGTGGTATGGATATGTTCAATATTGGCGGTTTGATCGATGCCTTGAAAACCTTTGATTTTGCGAAAGCGGTCATTGACGATGAGATTGCACAAATGCTCAAGCGTGTCAAACGTGGCATCTCTTTCAGTGACGATGATCTTGCTGTGGACTTGATCAAGCAGGTTGGTCCCGGCGGATCGTATATCAAACCCAAACATACCAGCGCCCGAATGAAGACAGAGATCGTCATGACCAAGATCGCCGACCGCGATGCGCGGACGATCTGGGAAAAGAAAGGTTCTCTGGATTCGCACGCGCATGCCATGAACAAGGTGAAGGAGATCATGACAAACAACACGCCGCCGCTGATCTCTCCTGAAATTGACGCACAATTACGCACAACTTTCCCTGGTCTCGTAGCGGGTGAGTTGATGCCCATCGTAGAACATGTCGCGTAGAACCCGCATTCTGTTGGGACTCATCATCCTGGTGGTTTCCATCTCGTTATTGGCCTGGGGATTTCTCCCTGCGCGGCGTGAGACACGCGTTCAACCCATCCCACCCGCAGAGCTGCAATTGCCAACCCCGGCATCGTTCGTGCCTCAGCCGTCGGAGGTGGTGTGAACTATCAACCTGTTTCTCCCCGACGCGCGTTTCCGTTTCTTGTTGCAGCGAGCCTATTATTTCTTGCGATTCTCGCGTGCAGCAACAGTGCTCCAGACTCAAGTGAAGGTGCGCCGCAACCGACAGCGCCTGCACCAGCGGTAAACCCTTCTGACTCATCATCCGATGAGCAGCCGCCTGCCATGCCAGAGCGCCGTTATCTCAAGCTGGAATTTCCACCAAGAATACGTGCTGGGGATTCCGACATTGTCCGCTTGACGTTGGAGGTGGACGACCAGGGCAACATTGTTCCTACTGCCGAGGTCGAAGGCAATGTAGTTACCGGGGAAGTGATCGAAATCCCCAATCTCTATGAAACTCATCAAGTCATTGCTGAAGCCCGTTTCGATATTGCCGGTATGGAAGTTCGACCCACCGAATTGATCTCTGAGCCGATCTCACAAGGGCAGGCGGCCGTCTTTTATTGGAGTATTCGTCCCAGTGAAACGGGTATATACCGTGGGACGATCTGGTTCTATTTTCGCTTTGTCGATAAAGTCAGTGGAGAGGAGAGCCAGAAAACGGTTTCTGCTCAAACGGTTGAGATCGAGGCGGTAAACTTCATGGGTATTCCGGTAAATATTGCCCGATCTGCCGGGGTGGTGGGGTCAGTAGTTGGCAGCATCATCGGTTTCCCGTTTTTCGAGGATATTGTCAAGTTTCTGTTCAAGAAGCGTTCGAAAAAGTAAAATATGACGAATATCACCCAAAAAATTGACATGCTGTTGATGCCTTCGTTTGTTCTTCATGGTACAATCTTGCCGCCTGGAATTTTTTGGAGAAGATGGAGCATATATGAGTCAGTGGATCTACATTGGACTGTTCTTTATCGTCGGTCTGATCATTCCTGTCGGTGCCATTGGTGTCGCATGGATCCTTGGACCCAAGAAACCCAACCCCATCAAGCAGACAACCTATGAGTGCGGTATCGAGACAGTAGGCGAGAGCTGGGTGCAGTTCAAGGCTCAGTACTATATCTTTGCCCTCGTGTTTCTGGTCTTCGATGTTGAAACCGTGTTCCTGTTCCCGTGGGCTGTAAAGCTTGGGCAGCTCGGTTTGTTCGCCGTACTCGAAGGCATCGTCTTCATCTTAATCCTCATTGCGGGCTTGGTATACACCTGGCGCAAGGGGATGCTGGAGTGGGCGTAGACTCCATCTAAATGAAGAAAAGAGGCTGATTGGATGGTTCCATTCAGCCTTTTATTTGTGTTATCACATGACTCCACGATAGGAGAAGCGTATGAGTTTTTGGAATGATCCCCTCAAAGTAGCCGCAGATTGGTTGCTGGGCATCTTCACGGGGTGGGGAATGCCGGAATTTGCCGCAAATATTTTGATCGGCTTTCTTGGCGTTTTGATCCTCATCAGCATTTTGATGGTGCTCGATATTTTCCTGGTGTGGATCGAGCGCAAAGTGGTGGCGCGCTTTCAGGATCGTTTGGGCCCGAACCGCGTAGGTCCATTTGGACTCATTCAGCCATTTGCAGACATCATCAAATTGATCATCAAGGAGGATACAACTCCCGGCGACGCGGATAAGGTTGTATACAACATCGCGCCGATGCTCTCAATGATGTCGGTCTTAATCCTGTGGGCGGTGGTTCCTCTGGCTCCCACGATACTTGGCGTGGACCTGAACATTGGTGTGCTGTACATCATCGCTGCAGGTGCCATTGGGACACTCTCAATCATCATGGCAGGGTGGTCATCGAACAATAAGTTCGCCTTGATCGGCGCCTTCCGTCAGGTGGCGGTAATGGTCTCATTCGAGGTACCGATGCTGACCATGCTGCTGATCCCGACCATTTTTGCAGGCTCCATGGGGATGAATGCCATCACCGAAGCTCAGGATGTTTGGTTCTTCTTTCTGGCTCCACTGGCTGCGTTGATCTTCCTCATCGCCGCCATCGCAGAACTGGGACGTGCTCCCTTCGATATGGCTGAAGGTGAATCGGAATTGGTTTCCGGTTACAACATTGAATATTCGGGCATGAAGTTCGGCATGTTCTACGCCGGTGAACTTTTGCATGCCTTTACCTTTGGCGGTTTCTGGGCGATCCTGTTCTTTGGCGGGTATCGTTTCTTTGGATTGGAGAAGGTTAGTCCATTCCTGGCGATTGCAGTCATCGTATTCAAGGCGTTTATTGGATACTGGATCATCATGTGGGTCAAGTACACGCTGATGCGCATCCGTATCGATCACATGCTTGGCTTCAATTGGAAATTCCTCACACCGTTGTCTTTTGTCCTTTTAATGGTGATTGCGTTGATGAATGTGCTTCTTCGTGAAACTCCCACTTTCGTCTATGTCTTTGGCATGTTCTTGTCGAACATCGTTGTTGGCTGGGTTGCGCTTGAGATCGCACGTTCATACAGCCATAAGGAACGCGAAAAAGTGGAAGGGCCGAAAAGCGCAGCAGTTGTGGAAGCAGCCCATCACTAAACGGAGCAAATCGATATGACTGGTGAACAGATCACTTTTCTTATAGTTGCATTTGCCACCCTCTTCTTTGGATTGATGGTGGTGACAACTCGTAATCTTGTCCATGCTGCCTTGTGGCTGGTGGCGACCTTGTTCGGTGTGGCAGTGACGTATGCATTGCTGCATGCGAACTTCCTGGCGGTGGTTCAGGTGGTGGTGTACATTGGTGCGATCGCCATCCTCTTCATCTTCGCTGTGATGCTCACCCGCAAGGATATGCGCGATCAGGGTCCGCAGATGAACCGGAACTGGTGGTTTGGCGCGGTACTCTCGCTTTTGACGTTTGGTGGGCTCTTTGCTCTGCTCCAGAGTTGGAACGGACTGTCGAAAACAGCAGCCACTTTCCCGTCTGGGTTTGATGCGGTGGCAGAGTTGGGCAACGAATTGGTTTCGCCGACAGGATATTTCCTGCCGTTCGAAGTTGCATCCGTTCTGCTTGTCGCGGCATTGGTGGGCGCGGTCTATGTCGCGTTCAATCCCCGTTCCGGTAAATAAAGGAGGCGCGCATTATGGTCCCACTTTCCTGGTATCTTATCTTTGCCGCTGCTCTTTTTAGCATAGGCTTGTTCGGTGTGCTTTCCCGTAGGAATGCGGTGGCGATCCTGTTGGGTATCGAGTTGATGCTCAATGCGGTCAATATCAACCTGGCTGCGTTCTGGCGATATGGTAACGTGATGCATATGGGCGGGCAGGTATTCGCCATTATTGTCTTCGCAGTGGCTGCAGCAGAAGTGTCTGTCGGGCTCGCGTTAGTGATCTCTGTATATCGCCGCCGCAACACGGTTGTGGCGGATGAAATTGACATGATGAAGTGGTAGGGACATTATGACGACTGAGACATTGATCTGGCTTATCCCGCTTCCACCCGTCCTTGCGTTCGCGTTGATCGTGCTGTTCACGAACAAGAGCAAATGGCTGAGCCATACTGTGGCGGTCGGTGCTGCATTCCTTTCGTGGCTTGGCAGTATGATCGTTTTTGTACGAGCGCTCGGCGTGGAACACCTTGGCGAACATCCATTTGCGTCGTCGATCAACTGGCTGCCAACAGGCAATACCTGGCTGAAAGTCGGCGTGCTGGTGGACCCCCTCACGGCCGCGGTTCTGTTCTTCGTGGCATGGACCGTATTGATGATCTTCCTCTATAGCGTGGGCTATCACAACTTTGGTCAGCCAAAAGGCGATCATGACCGCGCTGGCTTGCCGCCTCATGGTGCAACCGTTGAAGAACACGGACACAAGCATGTTGTCCCGTCGATCGAGCCGATGTATTCACGTTTCTTTGCGTTCATCGGTTTGTTTGCCTTCGGTATGTTCACTCTGGTAGTCTCCGATAACCTGCTGACGTTGTTCGTGGGTTGGGAGATCATGGGCCTGTGTTCGTATCTCTTGATCGGCTTCTGGTATGGAAAAGAGTCCGCTCGAAATGCGGCGATCAAAGCCTTTATGACCACTCGTGTCGGTGACGTGTTCATGCTGCTGGGTATTTCATATCTGTATTATGCGACCGGTACATTGTCCTTCCGTGAGATATTCACTGAAGAGACCCTGCATACATTGGCGAGTGTTCCGAGTGGCGTGCTTGGTTTCTCGGCTGCAGGTTTGATTGGTTTACTTCTCTTCATCGGTACAGTCGGCAAATCGGCGCAGTTCCCATTACATGTCTGGTTGCCCGACGCGATGGAAGGACCGACTCCGGTCAGCGCGATGATCCACGCGGCGACCATGGTGTCCGCGGGTGTGTATGCAGTCATCCGTATGTTCCCTCTCATCAGCCTGGATGAAAAGACGATGGCGATCGTGGCATTTATTGGCGCATTTACAGCGATCTTTGCCGCAACCATCGCAGTCGCACAGAACGATATCAAACGCGTACTGGCATATTCCACAATCTCACAGTTGGGTTTCATGATCGCCGCGTTAGGTATTCATGCATACATCGCAGCGGTCTTCCATTTGATTACTCACGCCTTCTTCAAAGCGTTGCTCTTCCTCGGTTCAGGTTCTGTCATTCACGGCATGGAACACGGAGTGCTTCATACAGGTAACCATCATGTTGATCCGCAGGATATGTACAACATGGGCGGTCTACGCAAGAAGATGCCCATCACGTTCTGGACTTTCCTGATCGGCGGTTTTGCCCTGTCAGGCTTCCCGCTTATTACAGCTGGTTTCTGGTCGAAGGATGAGATCTTTGCCGACGCGTTTGCGAATGGACATATCACCATCTTCATCACCTTGGCACTCGCCGCGTTCCTGACCGCGTTCTACACCATGCGTCAGATTACACTGACCTTCCTCGGCGAACCTCGCACGAAGGAAGCAGAACACGCTCTGGAAACCCCATGGACGATGACGACTCCGCTCATGATTTTGTCGGTCTTTGCCATTGGCTACGGCTGGGTCGGCATCCCTGAAGATTTCATGGGCTTGCACTTACAGCCGAACTGGTTCCATGAATTTGTGGGTGGCACATTGGCCGAGCACCCTGAGACGATTACATTCAACTGGATCCCTCTGCTTACATCGTTAGTAGTTGCACTTGGCGGTTTGGCGCTTGGTTATTTTGTGTATCGCAATGTCAATTCGGTTGAGGAAGATAAGTTACAGATCCCGCTTCTGAAGAACAAGTATTACTTCGATGAAGCGTATGATTTCCTGTTCGTCAAACCCGCCTACTGGTTCGCCGAGACGTTTGTCTATAAATGGCTGGATAAGGGCCTGATTGATGGCTTCCTACACATCTTCGGACCTGCCACGCAGGGACTCGGTTCCATCATCCGCAATTACTTCGATCTCCCGGTGATCAACCGCTTCTTTGGTGACGGCTCGGCCGATGTCACTTATGGTTTGGGTGAACGCCTGCGTGCCATCCAGACCGGACGTATCCAGCAATATCTGATGTTCTCACTAGTGATCTTCGTTGTCATTGGTGCAGCGCTCTATTTCTTCGTGCTGGCTTAAGGAGTGCATGATGGATTTCATCAATACTCATCTCCTCTCACTCATTCTGTTCACTCCCGCGGTCGCGGCGATCATCATCCTGTTCCTTCCGAACGGAGAAAACAAGCTCTTCCGTTGGTTCGCATTCGGCGCGAGTTTCATTCCGCTGATCCTTTCGTTGATGGTCTGGTCCAATTTCCGCGCGGTCCAGCCGGGCTTCCAATTCCAGGAGTCCTATACCTGGTATGAAGCGATCGGCTCATCTCTGCACCTCGGTGTGGATGGACTCTCGCTCACGATGGTCCTGTTGACTACACTGCTCACCCCATTAGCGCTGCTTGCCTCGTTCAGCATCAATGACAAGGTCAAAGCCTACATGATGCTGTTCCTATTCCTTGAGACAGGCATGCTCGGTGTGTTCATGGCGCTTGATCTGCTGATCTTCTTTGTCTTCTGGGAAGTGGGGCTTGTACCTATGTATTTCCTCATCAATCAATGGGGAAGTGCCAACCGGAATTACGCCTCACTCAAGTTCATGATCTACACCATGGGTGGATCGCTCGGACTTTTGCTTGCAGTCCAGCTGCTCGGCGTTCTCTTCGGGACCTTTGATCTGGTCACGTTATATGAAAAGTGGAATGCCCTGGACGCGGGTTCGACGTTGCTTGGCATGTCTGTAGCGACTGTAAAAACCATCGCCTTCTGGGCGTTCGTGATCGCGTTCGCGGTCAAGGTTCCATTGTGGCCGTTCCACACATGGCTTCCTGACGCACATACCGAAGCGCCCACCGCTGGTTCCATGATCCTGGCAGGTGTCCTTTTGAAACTGGGTGCTTACGGTTTCCTGCGTCTCATTCTTCCGTTGTACCCCGTGGAAGCGAAATATTTTGCTGGTGCGTTGGCATTCCTGGCAACGGCAGCGATCGTCTTTGGCGCATTTGCATCCTACGCCCAAACGGACTTCAAGCGGCTTGTCGCCTATTCGTCCGTGAACCATATGGGTTTTGTTGTTCTGGGTATTGCAGCTGCGGCTCTTGCTGCAGGAACAGCCGACGCTACCATCGCCTTGAATGGTGCAATCCTGCAGATGTTCAATCATGGTCTTTCTGCGGCTGGCATGTTCTTCCTTGTCGGCGTGATCTATGAACGGACTCACACCCGCAACCTGGATGAATTTGGTGGTTTGTTCCCGCTCGTACCTGTCTATGGCGGAATCCTGATCTTCACAAGTATGGCATCGCTGGGCTTGCCCGGACTAAACGGTTTTATTTCCGAGTTCCTCGTGGTGCGGGGCGCGTATCCCATCCTGACCGGGTACACAGCCATCTCAATGCTTGGCTTGCTTTTCACGGGCGCGTACATTCTGAAAGGGATCAAGAAAGTCCTGCACGGCCCCATGAACGAACATTGGGCACACGGTGAACATATGTTGACCGAGATCAACACACGCGAAATCCTTGTCATGGTTCCGCTCATGGTCCTGATCCTGTGGATCGGCATCTACCCGGCATGGATCCTTGATGTAATCAATAAAGCCGTGGTTATGCTCTTCTAAGAGGTGGATGATGAATTTTCCTGTTCTGAGTATCATCACATTTACACCGATGGTTGCAGCAGCCATCATGCTGCTCATGCCTGCTCAGCGTAAGAATGAAACTCGTGCTGTGGCATTGGCCTCCGCAACGTTTGCTTTGATCCTTTCATTCTGGGTGTACTTCACCTACAATCAGGCAGCCGGAGGATATCAATTCGTCGAAAAATATAACTGGCTTCCGGCGCTGGGCATTAATCTGCACTTCGGCGTGGATGGTATGAGTACACCACTCGTCCTATTGACGGGCGTGGTCATGTTTACGGGCGTGCTGATTTCCTGGGGCGATGAAGACAAGCATGTTATGGCAGGTATTCAAGATCGTCCGCGCGAATTCTTCGCCTTCCTGTTCATCCTTGCCAGTGGCGTGTTCGGTGTGTTCGTCTCCCTGGACCTGTTCATGTTGTTCT
Organism: uncultured Anaerolinea sp.; assembly: GCA_964555335.1. Lineage (GTDB taxonomy): Bacteria > Chloroflexota > Anaerolineae > Anaerolineales > Villigracilaceae > Defluviilinea. The sequence goes on along the minus strand of CAZKSG010000077.1, from coordinate 2,811 downwards.
TCTTCTATGAGATCGCAGTTTTCCCGATGTATCTGCTTATTGCGATCTGGGGATGGATCCAGACTCGTGAATATGCTGCGATGAAACTGACGCTTTATCTATTCATCGGTTCCGTGGTTTCACTGGTTGGTGTACTTGCCATGTACTGGGTCCAATATCAGAATACGGGCTTGCTTAGCTTCGACATGCTGCAAATGGAAAATGCCGGTCTCTCGAAGTCTTTCCAGATTATCTGGTTCCTGCCAGTGTTCCTAGGATTTGCAGTGTTGGGTGGCATCTGGCCTTTCCATAACTGGTCGCCGGATGGTCACGTTGCTGCACCAACTGCTGTTTCCATGTTCCATGCGGGCGTGTTGATGAAATTGGGAGCGTTTGCTGCCCTACGCGTGGGTATCATGCTCCTGCCTGAAGGAGCAAAGTACTGGTCCTGGTTGATCATGCTCTTTGCTGGCGTAGCGGTGGTCTATGGTGCATATATTGCCTTTGTCCAAAAAGATCTCAAATATATGATCGGCTTTTCATCCGTTTCGCATATGGGATTGGTCATGCTCGGTTTCTCCACGCTGAACAAAGCCGGTCTTACCGGCGCCGGTGTGCAGATGTTTTCACATGGTGTGATGACGGCTCTCTTCTTTGCCATCACCGGTATGATCTATGACCGTTCCCATACACGTCAGATCCCTGAGTTGGGCGGCGTTAGCAAGGTCATGCCCTTCGCCACGGTTGGCTTCATCATTGGTGGTCTCGTATCAATGGGTATGCCAGGTTTCTCTGGTTTTGTTGCAGAATTCCCGATCTTCATGGGGGTGTGGGGCAGTCAGTGGCTGGTGGCTGTGATCGCTAGCATTTCCATCATCATCACAGCGGCGTATATCATGCGAAATATTCGCCAGGTATTCTTTGGGGAACTACCAGAAAAGCTGGAAGGTCACCTTGGCGATATCACTGTGCTGGATAAGGTCGCCATCACAACACTATGCTTGTTTATGATCGCCATCGGTTTATTCCCCAGCGTGATGGTTCCAATGGTACAGACCGGCGTTGAGAATATCCTCCGCCTGCTGGGAGGTGCATAATGTTTACCTTAACCGCATTCCAATCCATCCTTCCTGAGATCTTAATCCTCATCACAGGTATTCTTGTGCTTGTTGTGGAGCCGTTTTGGAAGGAGGAAAAACGCCGCAACGTGGGATGGTTGACCGCAGGCGGCTTGTTCGCTGCCATGCTCATCAGTTTTCTCTTTGGACAGCCCGGCGAACCAGTCACGACTCTTGGCGGCATGGTCCGCTTCGATTGGATGGGTTTCTTCTTCAAGATGCTGTTCATGTTCGCAGGTGCGGCAACCGCTCTTTTGTTCATGGACAACGAAAAAGTGGGGCACCGCGGCGAAGCCTATCTTCTCCTTCTCGCCTCGCTCCTCGGCATGAACCTGATGGCTGTTTCCGCGGACCTGGTCATGCTTTATCTTGCGATTGAGACTACATCCATTCCGCTGTATGTTCTTGCGGGTTTCATGCTCGGTGACGCCAAGTCGACCGAAGCGGGTTTCAAGTACTTGCTCTTCGGTGCACTGACATCCACGATCATGCTCTACGGTTTCAGCCTGATATTTGGCTTTACCGGAACCACGGATATCTATCAACTCGGCAGTTTGTACACCAGTGGCAGTATTTCATTGCTAGGTGCTCTTGGTGTGTTCGCCTTGATCCTTGTTGGACTTGGTTTCAAAGTTTCCATTGTCCCATTCCATTTCTGGGCACCGGATGTATATGAAGGTTCCCCAACTCCTGTTGCAGGATTTCTGTCTACTGCATCCAAGGCAGCGGGCTTTGCTGTACTTGTACGCTTGTTCTTTACGATCTTTCCTGATCCAACGATCGCTATCGCTCATAATTGGGCTTTGGCAGTGGCGATTCTTGCTGCAGTCACGATGACGGTCGGTAACCTCCTTGCATTGCCGCAGACCAACCTCAAGCGCCTGATCGCTTTTTCATCGGTTGCGCATGCTGGTTATGCCATGATCGGTGTGGTGGCATTGAGCCAGTTGGGGGCCGCCAGCGTCATTTTTTACCTTGCCGCCTACATCGCGACCAACCTGTTGGCCTTCGGTATCGTGATGGCGTTCAGCCGGGTGACCGGGCTGGAAGACTTGAAAGATTACTCTGGTATGAGCCGCCGTAACCCGGCGTTGGCGCTGATGATGTTAGCGGCGTTCCTATCATTGGCTGGGATGCCTCCATTTGGCGGATTTGTGGCGAAAGTGTTCGTTTTTGCCGCAGGTATCCAGGCTGGCTATGTTTGGCTGGTCATTATCGGCATTTTGAACTCGATTATCGGTGTGTACTACTACTTGAATGCCATGAAGTATGTGTATCTCTACCGCATGCCCGAGCAAGATGAAGAGAATCACCCGATTCCGCTGACCCGCCCGTACGTGATCGCTCTGGCGGTGCTGGCCTTGGGTGTGATCCTGATTGGGACCGTGTTTGCGCCGTGGTTTAGCTGGTCAGATGCGGCAGCGTTGAATCTCTTCTAACACGGAGACAGGTTAAGGCTTAGAAGGGAAGCGGACGTACGTTATCCAAATCCTGCAATTTGACATCTACTTAGCCTGTCAGTTATAATCGTGCAACATGACACAATCGGAACAGAAGGGCAGAGGCATTCTCAACACATTGCTTATCGTGATGATCGGTCAAGTGGGATGCCTGACGCTGGTCATCATCCTGGCGTCTGTTTTTGGTGGGTTGTGGTTGGATAAAACGTTTGATACAAAACCGGTGTTTACACTGGTTTTGTTGTTTGCTGGAA
>CAZKSG010000076.1:0-19613 GCA_964555335.1 uncultured Anaerolinea sp. | reverse complement strand
TCCCCTTGACGGCTTTCTTCCCTAACTCCCACAGCGCTTGCAGGATAATGGCGATCATAACGGGTTTGACGCCGTAGAGCAGCCATGCTGCTTGTGGGGTGGAACCATATTCCACGTAAAGCCAGGCAAGCGCCATCACGATCAGCATGGCAGGAAGTGTAAATGCGACGCCACCAGCGATGAGCCCCAGCCAGCCAGCGCGCATGAAGCCTAGATGGATCGCCATCTCGGTCGAGTTCGGCCCCGGGATGAGGTTGGTCGCACCAAGCAAATCGAGAAAAGCTTCGTCAGTCAGCCATTTACGGCGGTGGACGAATTCATTGCGGAACATACCTATGTGTGCGGCGGGTCCGCCAAATGCTGTAAAACCAAGCTTGAGAAAAGAGGTAAGTACTTCTAAAACAGGTTTCATCCGTTTGCATGGTATGAGTTGGTATCGTCAGTTGCTATGCTGTGCGTTTTCTTTGCTGTTTGTGAGCATACATGGCGGCATCTGCCTGGGTAAGCAATCCCTCCACGGTCAATACGGAGCTCAGGTCTACGCGGATGATACCGAGACTAAACGACAACGTATACCCGCGAACAGAGACGAGATTGTGGGCATCCAAATTGCTTTGCAGGCGTGCTTGAATGGTGGAGATACTGTTTTCTGTCGCATCGATGGTCAGGACTACAAATTCATCTCCGCCCAAACGAGCGATCACATCCGAGTCGCGGAATGTTTCCGTCAGAATATGAGCGAAGTGTGTCAACGCAATGTCCCCTTCGGCGTGTCCGTAGGTATCGTTGACCTGTTTGAGAGAGTCCATATCTATGTATAGGAGACAGAGGGGATGCCCTGCACGACGGGCAAACTTGAGCAACCCATTCGACATGATCATGAATCCCCTACGGTTGTTCAAGCCGGTTAGATCGTCGGTGAGCGAAAGATTACGAAGACGTTCATTGGCTCGTTCCAGCTCCACGTTCTTTTCGTAGAGCTTGTCTGCAAGGAGTTGCAAATGTTCACGTTGAAGTTGTCCGGTTTGAGGCAATTTGGATGGGGCTACTGGCTGCTTAAGAGCCTCATGTACAGTGCGCAAGATTTCCTGTGGCTCGGCAGGTTTTCCGATAATGTGCTTGATCCCGCTTGTCGTGGCCAGCTTGCGCACTTCCGCTTCCAAATAATGAGCGGTTTGAAAAACGACCGGCACGCCGGAAAGCAACGGTTCAGTGCGGAGGCGCCGGGTCAGCGTAAATCCATCCATATTGGGCATGATGATGTCAGTGATCACAAGGTCCGGCAGTTCCTTACGCGACAGTTCCAGGGCCTCCATGCCATCGTTGGCTTCAAGTATGCGATGACCAAAGGAACCCAGGAGTGTTACATAAAGTTGTCTGTCGGCAGGCCGGGAATCGACGATGAGGATGGTTGCCATTACATGGTACCTCAGGGAGATGTCTGAATAATAGCACAATTCTATCAAGAGATTCCCTGTGGAACAAACGAGATTGGGAATCGGAGGATCAGAAATGGAATCTCTGCATCCCTTCGGATTGAAAGATCGAACGTAATTTCAAATATACCTGATGTAACTTTCCCTCTAACGCCTCAGAATATCTACTCTGGAAAAGAGAATTGCTGCAGCATTTCCCAGAGCTCAGGCGCTTTCTGCACGGTCCATTCGAAGCGCCTCACAGTGAATGCGATTCCAGACTTGGCTCCGAATGTAGGATCCTTGATCCGTGTGGAGCGATCCTCGGGTAGGTCGACGATCTTGATGTGTGGCAGCCAATTCTCGGCTTTGTAAGGATAGCTTTCGTATCCCATTGCGTTCGCGATATCGCGCAGTTCGTTATACATCTTTTCGAGGGCAGCATTCCGTTCTGCCAGCAGCCATAGCCTGCCCTGTTGATTATTTACATTCATCCTGGCAATGTTCTTCACCGTGACCTCGAACGGGCGCAATGTGGAGGCGTACTCCTCCAGGCGTTCCTGTAAAGCTTCAAAGTTATCCACGTTGCGGATGGCTTGCACAGTCAAATGCAGATCGATAATAGGGGTGCCTTCGGCAGCCCGGGCGGTCTCCTCCGACAGCTCGAATATGTTGGAGTAATCATCGCTTTCAGGCCTGACAATAATGAATGTGGATTTGCCGCTGAGATCTGATACTTCCATGGTTTCTGTTTCCTTGATTCTATTTCGGTACAAGTCTACATGCGCCTCGCCGTCATTCCTGCCTACACCATAATTCCAGGCGAGCAGTCCATGGTGTAGATCAGCCTGCCATACAGAACGCAGACGGTCATCCAATTCAGGAATGCCTCGTTCGGTGGATGCTATCTTGAACTCATCGCCTGCACGTTCGGACCGGAAAAGCAAAAACCCATCACTTTTCGGGAATTGCCTCACCAGCATATTTGCAAATCGCTTCAGATCCTGATCGATGGCAGAACTTCCAAAACGGGTGTTCCCTTCATGCATGTTCAACATATCCGTCAGAGCCACAGCCTGGATATTTGACTGACTCAGATACCACCGGGCGCCAAGTCCATTCAATACGCCCGTCAACGGCTCTTTCGTAACGATGCTTTCCACGATACTTTTTGTGATCTGCACCTGCTCGACCACCTGCTGTTCCACGGTGGTGGGAAGTCCTAATGTACGAATTGTATCCCTGAGTTTCTCATAGGGAATGTTAAACTCATTCCAACTTTGATAACCGTTATTTTCCTCGATGCGACTGGGAATCTCGGAGTGGCTCTCAAGTATTGTCTGTCGGATCACAACCGGCCTCAACGATTTGCGCTGTTTTTGCAATCCGTTTTCGGCCTCAGTCTCTGTAACGCCCGTGCCAAAATCCCAGGTGAGTAATGAATCCTGTTCCTGTTTTTGATAAAGCTTCGACAACAATCGTTCGATTACCTGCGGCGGCTTTGACGTGGAGAAGATCGTGAATTCATCGCTGCCCGGGTTCCGGCGGATGAAATCTCCCTTGTCCATTGGAAAGATGGACATTAAGCGATAGGCCAGTTTGTGCAATTCTGAATCGACCACCAGAGCCCCGTAGACTTTGTTGGCCTGCCGCAGATCGTATATGTCGATCTTGGCCATACCCTTGACTTGTTCCACAGGGACGAGCCATTTCCCTGCCCGGGCGTTCAGGGCATGTGTGATTGAATCATAAAGCGCCAGGTTTTTGGCATTCTTTAGAATGCCAGAAAGCCTGCTTTTCAATTCCTGGATGTGAGATTCGGAGATCGGAAGTACCTGAAACAGATTCTCCAGTTCCTTGAATGATTGTAGAAAAATTTTTAGCTCATTGTCCATTGTGATCGGGTGTTTCAGTTTGGGTCTGTGCTTTCAGGATCGCCTCCTGGAGGGTGATACTCCTGCGGGTCTCATATTGCATACCCTGCCTTTGGAAATTTTCCAGCGACTCGTTTGCCAACGATAGGGCTGTTTTCAGATCCTTGTTCATCTCCAGGTACACAGATGCAAGCCCGAACTGTCCCTTCGCGAGTTCGTCCACTCTTCCAAACTCTTCTGCAGATTGGATGCCTTCCATGAAGAAGCGTTTGGCTTCCTCATACTTTTTATCTCGTAGCGCCACAAAACCAAGTCCGTTGAGGGCGTAACTGACGTGACGTACCGGGTCTTTGCGTACCGGATCACGCCAGGTATCGAGGGCCTTTTGATACCATTCCTTGGCAAGCTCTGTATTTCCGCGTTCAAATTCGAGATCACCCAGGCCGTACTGGGCAAACCCCTTGCTGTAGATTCCATAATCATCTTCGGCAAATTCACTGCTTGTTTTCAATACATCCAATAGCAATTGCTCGGACCGGGTGAAGTTGCCGAGACGTAATTCAACGGTACCGAGAGACCGTTTTGCAGCGGCAATCAGCAGCTCATCCTCTGTCTTTGTAGTGGCTGATAGCGCCTCCTCTGCCCAACGTAATGCGCGAAGGTAATCTCCCTGATAGAAGTAGATCCAGGAGATATTTCTGGCAAATGTGCTGACCGATTTCCAATCGGATAGTAGTTCGGCGGCACCCAATGCTGCATGTGCCAGTGTCAAACGGTCATACCAATATGCGCGTTGCCACAACACACTTCCAAAATGGATGCCGATCTGCACCAGGATCTCAGCGATGCCCTTTTCTTTCTTGGTCAACGGGCTGGGGCGAGACTGTTTCTTTTGGATCGATTTGTAGCACCACTGGGCAGCGCTCAAAATGTTGTTGCGATCCAGTAATAACTCATCGTATCCCCGCCATTCCTTGAAACTGCTCTTCTGCAACACGAACTGTCCGTAATATTGAGCTGTTTTGAGTTCAGCCTGTTTGATAAAACTTCGGTCACTACTGTATTGCGTTCGTATGAACCGCCGGGTGAGTGGCAGGATGCTAAAGTAATCCCTTTCTGGTTCGTGTTCGACCAGGGTCAGTTGAAGAAGATCGCTGATCGCCGTTTCGAAGCTGTCCTCGTTCTCGATCCCTGAAATTTCCTCCAATGCCTCACGCGAGACCGCCTCTGGCTGCATGGCCAGAATGAAAAGCAGCTTTTTCTCATTTCCGTGCCGTAGTAAATTCCAACTATGGTTGAAACAATATTGCAGGATGGGGATATCGGTATCCAGACTCAACTTGTCCAGCATTTGTGTCACGGAGTAACCCAGAACTGCCACCTGTCCCTGCACCCATAACAACGCCAGTGGAAGCCCCCCGGTTAGATCGATCAGATACTTGTTCTGATCACGCGTAAGCTGGATGTTTTTCTGTCGGGCATCCCAACCCAGCAGGGCTGTGCTTTCTTCAAAGGTCAACCCACGCAGGCGGATGATCTGTCCCTCTGCCACCCGTTCGCGTGAAGTGACGATGATCTTCAAGGTAATGGGTGACTTTCGCAGGAAATCAAGGATATGTGATTGCTCGTCCTTGGAAAGAGTCTCGAAGTTGTCGAGGACCAAAAGGGTGGTGTGTCTGGCCAGAAGGTTATAAGCCCTTCGGATCTGATCCTGAAGTGACAAATTCCCAATGGTGGGGTTTCCCAGACTCGTGCCGATCGTGATTAGAATGTCAGTTAATGACTTCGCTTCCGGGATGATCGGTTCAATTCCGTGCAGGGTTAGAACAGACTCTTTGGCCGACACCCAGATGACCGACTCGAACAATTCCTGCTCGATGCAGCGATAGCTGACTTCAATGGCAAGCGCAGACTTTCCCACTCCGCCGATCCCTTCCATGCCAACGATAAACGTCCTGCTGTTGGGTTGCAGGGACTGTAAGATCGTTTCGATCTCCGCCTCCCTGCCTACAAAGAACGGTCGCCTGGGCAGGTTGGCCATCAGACTCAACTTTTCAGTTTCCTTGGAACTGGTCGTCAGGTTTTCGATCTGTTTTTTATATCTGGCGATCGCCTCTTTTTCCATGGTGAGGCTGTTGACAAGATGTAATGGCTGGTCGACGCCGTACTTCGCCAGCATCTCTTCCAGGATGTAAAGATTTTTCTTGTGTAAATCGATCATCCTTTCGAGATGAGTGATTTCTTCCTTATCCATGTGACACCCGTTTTACTTCGGTGAAGGCTTTTCTTTCTTGTAGATCTTCGACAAAAGAATTTCAAGTTTACTGGTGGTTTCGATCACGGCATTTTCTGCCTCCACCATGTTGTTGACGATAATGGGCGGGACAAGTGCGCTGCCCCATTTTGCATATTGTTCCTTGGCAAGGTGGTAGTTATTCGTGTACGTCTCCAGCAAACGGACGAGGTGGTTGACCTCTGCCTCATTATCCTTCCATTGATTTTCATCGATTTTCGAAGTCAAAAGCTCTTCTTTCGACTCTGCAATTTGGGGTTTTTCCTCCTGCACAGTTCCCTCAGGTGGTTTTGATGTTGTATCGGGCGCTGCGGTTTCGGCAGCTTTGTCGTTCATCTTCCGGCGTTCGCGGCGCTCCTCCAGGATCTTGCGACCTTCCTCGAAAACAAAATCCACGGCCTTCAAGAGTATGGGCAGTTGAGTGGGGTCAATCATGATTTCCTCCGAATAATATTTCATGGTTTAGTATAAACGCAATCAAGGGTATTTAATTCCACCTATACAAGCATTTTTAAAGCAACCCACCTGTCAGAAGAACGTTATCTTAAAAAACTTCCCGCGCTTATAAAAATGTCCATGAGTGATTTGCGTCGTTGTAGATCGTCAATATAGACACCGTTATTCCCGCGTGAAGAATGGATCATCGTCCATCCGCCCAGGCTGACACCCACATGGGTGACAGACCGACTACTGTCTTTTTCGCCAAAGAAGAACAAATCACCGACTTCGAATGGCGGCTCGACGAGTTTCGCAGCTGCATGCTGCATATCTGCATCGCGTGGAATAGATAACCCGATCCAGCGGTGAAGGAGGCGAGCAAAACCAGAGCAGTCAATGCCGTTCCCACTCGTCCCACCCCAAAGATAGGGGACGCCGATCATGCGGCGCGCATCTTCGATGATGGTTCCTCGTTTCGCCTCCACCGACTCAGGAAGCCCGGCGATAGTGCGCAGAGACGACGATGGCATCCAACCGGATTTGTTTGCAGATATATACGACCACCCATCACGGGTTTCTTCGACGATCATGCCCGTCCCGCTCACAATGCGGGTGATGACTTCACCCGTTGGTTCGGGAGCAGTACGCAGTTCAGCGGCAGGAGCGATCACCAGGTGTGTGGGGTTAGGAGTACTCCCATTGCTGAGATATGGACGATATGCCCAGCCCAGGTATCCATCCTGCTGACGGGTGAACGCCCAATTCTTCTCTTCATCCAAAACTTCAAGCTCAGTACCATAATACAATTCACTGGAAAGCGGCATACCGAACGTTGGATGTTCGTATAGTCCGGTCAGATTGGTCGCCACATGGACCTGCCCGCGCGACTCGCGGCTGAGGACTCGTATGGAAGCGGTATCCAGGTTATGTTTGGGAAAGAGACGCACCAGATCATCCAGTTGCGCTTCGTGGAGCAGGCGTCCGCTTAGTGTGAGCGTTCGGTTTTTGAGTCCCTGGATCTCGATCTCGAAGACCGAGGTCCGTTTGTCGGTGTGTCTGGCAAATTCATCAAGAGTAGATTGGATGTCCTTCATATCCTGATTCTACACGAAATGTGGGACAGGCGGTAAGATTGGCGTATGGCATACATCGATATCAATCATGCGAAGATCTATTATCAAACATACGGGGAAGACAAGCCGGGTCAGACTCCGATCGTGCTGATACACGGTTCGACGATTGACAGCCACACCGATTGGGACTCCATTGCCCCCGCGCTGGCCGAACACTACCGTGTGTTCACTCCCGATTGCCGTGGACACGGGCACTCGAATAACCCACACATGAGTTACTCCTTCAAAGAACTTGCTGACGATGTAGCACTATTTGTGCATGCGATGGGATATGAAAAGGCACATATCATCGGGCATAGCAATGGAGGGAATGTTGCATTAGTTACCTTGATGGAACATCCTGATATAGTGAAGACGTGTGTTCCTCAGGCGGCGAACGCCTATGTGACACGTTATCTGATCGAACGTGAACCAAAGGTCTTTGACCCTGAGCGTGTGGCACAGGAAGCACCTGAGTGGCGTGATGAAATGGTCAAGTTGCACAGCGAAGTGAACGGACGGGATTACTGGAAGGACCTGCTCTGGCTCACGATGAAGGAGATCATCTCTGAGCCGAATTATGCTCCATTCGAACTCGCTCATGTCGAACGACCCACATTGGTCATCATGGGTGCAGAAGATACCGTGAACGCACCTGATCAACATGCACAATATATCGCCAGCAACATTCCCGATGCCGAACTATGGATCCCCGAAAGGACGGGCCATAATGTTCATTTTGAACGGCGGGAGGAATGGATCGAAAAGGTGTTGGATTTTCTGAAGAGAAAAGGATGAAATTGTAGGGGCGAATTGCGATCTGCCCTGCGGGTTGGATGAAATATGAAACTACACTGGGAACCGATTACACTTGATCTCAAGACCACCTTTCGAGTGGCGCATGGTGCAAGCGACCAACGTTATAACGTGTTGGTCCATCTCGATGATGGCGTGGGGGAAGCAGCGGCCGTGCCGTATTATGGCGAAACGCAGAACGGAATCATCGAATATCTGAAATCCGCGCCCGATTTGGGTGATGACCCCTTTGATATGGATGCTATCCTTGCCCGGCGCCCTCCCGGTTCACGTGCCGCGCGTTCAGCTATTGACGAAGCATTACATGATCTCTGGGGTAAAAAACTGGGACAACCTTTGTATAAGTTATTTGGGCTGAATCCGAACCAGCTCCCGCTTACATCTTTCACTATTGGCATGGATGAGCCTGAAGTGATGGCAGAACAGGCAAAGGCATCGGGGCATCCTATTCTCAAGATCAAACTGGGGAGTGATAAAGACGAAGCGATCATTGCGGCGATCCGCAAAGCAACAAACGCCAAACTCCGCGCCGATGCCAATGCCGGCTGGACGCGTGAACAGGCATTGCACATTATCCCGCACCTGATGGACTATGAGCTGGAATTCATCGAACAACCGCTCGCTGTAGATGATGTAGAAGGTTATTTCTGGCTCAAGGAAAAACTGCGCGCTCAGAAAATACATATACCTGTCTTTGCTGATGAGACCGCCAAGACATCTCACGATGTTGCCAAACTAGCTGGTGCCATCGATGGTGTCGTGGTCAAAACGATGAAGAGTGAGGGCATCCGTGAAGCGCTGCGGATGATCCATACCGCACGGGCCCATGATATGCAGATCATGTTGAGCTGCATGGTCGAGTCGTCGGTGGGAGTGACCGCCGCGGCACATCTCGCTCCGCTTTGTGATTATGCTGATCTGGATGGTCCGCTGTTGATCAAGAACGATCCGTATGTCGGTTTGAAATATGATGGTGCAAAATTTTCTCTTCCCGATGGACCAGGTCTGGGCCTTCAGCGCCGTTAACAGAAAGAGCCAGAGATCTTGCCTCTGGCTCTTTTTTCTATTCATTTGTGGTTTATGAAATTGCCCGATCCTTATAAAACTTCTTTACGTAAGCGATCATTTGATTTTTTGTCATTCTGTCGGCGGTTTCCACCTTTAAGACTCGCCGTTGCAGTTCCTTATTCCTTTTAATAGCTTTCTCCAATTCGATCTTCGCTTTTCCGGGTCCCATGATCAGGATCGAATCAGCTCTTTTGAGGGCGGAAATAACTTGCTGGTAGTATTTATTCAGTTGTAGTCGGAAGCGATCGTTATTACGGAGTTCTGTATCCGCCTTTGGTGTCATTTTGCCGAGCCGTGTCCCTCCCGAATAGTGGGTGGGCGGTTCGATCTGGGATGGGATTACCTCCACTTTGCCATCGTCATACCAGATGGCATAGGCCTGCTTGTGGTCGATCCATAACCCGACGTTTCGATCCATACTGCCTCCTTGTCTAAACCTGGTTGTTAATGTGCAGATGTTTCCCCTTACAAATTAGTTATAGCATTTTACGACATGAAATACAACTTACTTTTGTTGGATGGTCACGAACTCTCATGGAGCGCTAAGCTTTGCAGCGAACATTCGAACACACAATGTATTTTCCGGCAGCCAACGTATACTATTTCATGGATTGCGTATAAACGTACGTCCAAACCGTCTCCACTTACTGGAATTTGGGAAACACGGCGCCGACCTTCTGCATGTACGAACGATATTGATCGCCGAATTGTTCCAGCATCATCTGTTCTTCGGCACCGACGCGCATAACGTAAAAGGGGATAAAGACCAGCAGGCTGGAAAACCCTACGATCCAATTTTGCAGGAGAAGGATCTGCGCAACAGACCATAAAATCTGAGAAGCGTACATGGGATGACGGATCACGCCGTAAATGCCGCGCACTACCAGCTCATGTTTCTCGCGGATCTCAAGCGTGGGTGACCAGTTAAGTCCCAGGTCTGCGTGAGCGCGCCAGAAGACCAGTACCGCTCCGACGATAATTGCCACGCCGAGCCATCCTGCCCAGGCAGGGAGCGTGTAGTTAGCGAAATCCAGCCAGTTTGTAGCTGCATAGATGATCGGCAGGATGAACATTCCACCCCACAGTAGGAACAACAGTGTCTTTTCCTGTGCAGTCACGTGACGTTCACGCATCTTTTCCAGTCTGCGTTTATTGTTAATTGGGGCGCGAATAATGATCTCGGCAACCATGGCGAGAAAAAAGATAGCTGTATAGATGTCCATGTTTTCCTTAACAGGTTGTAATGGCTCAGGTCAGTTTTCGGCTTTTTCAACTACGAGCGTTGCTTCGGTCAAAAGGGCGGCAATGGCACCGATGGCGGCCAATTGCGGGGCGACTAAAACACCGACCACACCCAGGGTCATGGGAATCTCCATCACGGTTTTGCCTTCCTTGTCCTTGATGATAATGCGGCGGATATTGCCTTCATGGAGCAATTCCTTGACCTTGGCGATCAGCTTTTCTCCATCTACGCGGAATTCTTCAGTATGAACTTTTTCTGACATGGTAGTCTCCGTTTCTGGTTATATCCAGTACTACGATTATGAAGCCCCCAGGGTTTCACATCATTTGAACCATTTTTCGTCGAGCGGCGCCCACTCATCTGATTGGTCGGCGCGGTCTTTCCAATTTTCCTTGCCGCTCCATTCTTCGATCTTGAGCGCATACACAGATGTAGTGCGCAGCTCCTTATCCGTGATCTCGCGAAACTCCTGTCCCGGTTTCATGGAAGGGAAATATTTGCGGATAAGTCCATACAGGACGTGCCGCGCTTCTTCCGGATCCGTGACGAGACGCGCTGTGCCGAAGACGATCACGCTTCGAAACTGAAGGGAAAATTCGAGGGCAACGTTGCTTGGCAGCATCTTCCCCAGTTCGCTCGTCTCAAAACAAAGCCGAGGGTTGGTCTCGATATTCGAGCGGATTCTTCCCGCGACATTCGAGTGGAAAATGATCTGGTGATTCTCCTCGTCGAACCAGAACGTGCTGGGATTCAGGAAGGGCTGTCCGTCCCGCGAAGAGGCGATGTGCCCCACCCGGGCAGTCCGCAAAAAGGCGCGGATCCAGTCGTCATCCCGCGTATATTCAGGTAGCCGTTGAAACGCGGTTGGATGTTGATTTGTGTAATCGCGCGGCATGTTATTGGAGCAGGCGCTTATAGACCTGAAGTTGGGTGAATACCATTCCCGCACCGGCGATCAGAGCGACAATCCACTGCAGGAGATTGAAGCCAGCCTGTGAAGGAAAGAGTGCCTGCTGTGCAAAAAAAACGCCAGCTCCAAACATCAGCCCGCTAATGAGCGCAACCTCCATCGCCTGATAAAAGGCAACGCTGGAAGGTTTGTATCGCGCTGGCAAGGTTGTCCGTCTCCAGAGAAAGGCGTTTGCCAATGCTGCGTTCTGTTTGATGACGAACTCCTTGAGATGATTCATCGCCATCATGGATTCGTACCAGGCTGCTCGCAGGCGCGCCAGTTGCATGATCGTGGATGTGCCCAGCAAGGTTAGCAGGATGAACAATCCGCTGAACATGATGTTGATGGTGCGGTTGGATGACTCGGAATCCAGAAATTGCGTACCGAACAACGCCGCAACCAGTGAACCAACCGCGATCAAATAGAATGAGGAGATGCGGGCACGGTCTTCGTGTGCCTGAGTGGCGGTTGTTGCAATGTAATTGTATTCCGCCGCCAATATTTCATTGAATTCAGCCGGTGAAGGGGAAGTGTCTGACATGGCCTGATTATAATCTTGCAGTGCAACAGGCTTTGAATTTAAGCACTGCATGTACATGCAGTGCTTAAGCCTTTGAAAAGTATAGCAAGTTGCAGGGTGGAATTCAACCGGTAAATAAAAATCTCACCCATGCTGGTGAGATTTTAGGCCAAAATGTTATCTTCTACAATCCGATGGTCCATTCACCCTGGCGCATCACGGGTTCACGCAGACCGTCTTCGGTGATGCCATCGATATCCATCTGAGGCGAGCCAACCATGAAATCCACGTGATTGAGGCTCACATTCCCTCCGGCGGCAATAAACTCCTCATCGGTCAGTTCTTCGCCTCCTGTGAGGGTGAAGTGATAGGCGCGTCCAATAGCCAGGTGACAGGATGCATTCTCGTCGAAGAGTGTGTTATAGAAGAGATGTCCACGCTGGGCGATGGGGGAGCTGGCGGGGACCAGAGCAACCTCCCCAAGTCGTTGAGAGCCTTCGTCGGTATCCACCAGTTTTTGCAGGATGGCTTCGTTCTTCTTCGCATGGACCTTGACGATCCGTCCGTTCTCAAAGGTCACGCTGAAATCCTCGATCAGGGCGCCACCATAGCTGAGCGGGAACGTGGCGGAGACCGTCCCCTCGGCGCGGTGGCAGTCAGGTAAAGTGAAGATTTCCTCGGTTGGCATGTTGGCGGTGAAGACTACTCCGTTCTCTGCCAACGATTGAGCACTGATCCATTTATGTCCGCGTGGCAGTCCTACAGTGAAGTCTGTGTTCTGCGATTTGTAATGTAAGGCTGAATATTTCTTCGCCTGCATGTAGTCTGCCCGCTTGCGCAATGCTTTGATGTGATCCTGCCAGGCGGCGATGGTATCGGGTTGCGTGGCGCGTGTCGTTTCAAAGATGGCTGTCCATAACTTGTCCAATGCCTCAGACTCGGGCAGATCGGGGAAGATCTTTTTTGCCCAGGCGGGCGCTCCCGAAGCGACTACACACCAGTTGATCGCGTTGCGAGATACGAGTGCGTTGACGGGGCTGTAGTTCTCAAGATGACTGCGTTGCATCGCGCCGATCTTCTCAGAGTCCAACCCGGCGTACACATCGGGATCGTTGGCATAGATTGAAAGGAGAGCATCACCCTTCTCGAACATGTTCATCAGCCCATTCACGTGCCAGGTTGAATATTCATTGAACGTATCCAGTGGTGCATCCTGCAGCCGGATGCGCAGCATTTCCTCGTCCCCCCAGATCACATCGACATAACGGGCGCCGGCTTTATAGGCGGCTTTTGTCACTTCATGCACGAGCTCGCGCCCTGCCG
The DNA here is from genome assembly GCA_964555335.1 of uncultured Anaerolinea sp. Classification (GTDB taxonomy): domain Bacteria; phylum Chloroflexota; class Anaerolineae; order Anaerolineales; family Villigracilaceae; genus Defluviilinea. The sequence continues at coordinate 6,559 of CAZKSG010000076.1, read as the reverse complement.
GGGGTACGCCGCGAGCCGTGGCATTCGTAATGATCAGGCGTTGACCTTTGCGTAGATTCAAACCTACTTTGACAATGGCTTCCGCGTACTTTTGAAGCAGTTCCTGGTGATTTTCCAATGCCATGAATATTCCTCCGCACAATTTTTTACAAGTATAGCATGAAGGGTTTTCACGAACACCCGCCTTTGGACTGTTTAAATAGGGGATATTCATCACGTCTAAATCTGATTTTGTGTGTTGTATACTACGGCAACGCGCCAGTCCCATCGCAGGAGTCTTTTATGCTAACCATCGAAAAAGTAGACACTGACAATAAAGCTCAAGTAAAGCGGTTTGTTCAATTGCCATACCGTCTGTACAAAGATTGTCCCCAATGGGTGCCACCGCTTTTTGTCGATGCTTATATGTATCTCAATCGCAAAAAACACCCCTTCCACGAACATTCCGATGTGGATTTTTTCCTTGCCGTCCGTGATGGGAAAGACGTGGGGCGGATCGCTGCCATCGAAAACAAGCCTTTCAACCAATATCATAAGACAAAGAAGGTGGATTTCTTCCTTTTCGAATGTGAGAACGACCCTGAAGCTGCATCACTTCTCTTCGATACCGTTTTCAATTGGGCAAGAGCAAGAGGACTCGATACAGTGATCGGTCCCAAAGGCATGGGTCCGCTCGATGGATATGGGATCCTGGTGTTCGGTTTTGAGCATCGCCAGACGATGACCATGTTGAACTATAACCATCCGTATTACCAGCAATTGCTCGAAGCACAGGGTTTTGAAAAAGAAGTGGATTTCGTTTCCTGTTTTCTTCCGGCGGACAAATTCCAGATCCCTGACCGAGTGGAACGGATCACGCAGCGTGTGATGCAGCGCGGCGGGTTGCAGGTTAAGAAATTTAAGGACAAGAAAGAACTGGTCAGTTGGGCGCCACGCATCGGCGAGGCGTATAACAAGGCGTTCGTGCATAACTGGGAATACTATCCGTTTACCCCGCGTGAGATCGACTTTGTGGTTTCCAATATCATGACCGTTGCCGACCACCGCCTGATCAAGGTGATCATCCACGGCGAGGAGGTGGTTGGATTTTTGTTCGCGTTCCACGACGTATCGGCAGCGCTTCAACGCGCCAAAGGACGGTTGTTCCCGTTTGGGTTATTGGATATTCTCCTCGAGCTTAAGCGAACGAACACGGTTTGCGTGAACGGGATGGGCATCCTGCCGGAATTTCAGGGTCATGGTGGGAACGCGATGCTCTACTCTGAAATGGGACACACGCTGCTGGAAGTAAGTCAGTTTGCCCATGTGGAGATGACCCAGGTTGCCGAGACCACCGAACAAATGCGTGCCGATTTGAAGAACTTGAACGGCGTGGAGTATAAGAATAACCGGGTGTATCGAAAATCTCTCAAATAGAGAAATGATACGTATACCTGAGGAAAAGCATTCATGAAACATCCTCTTGAATTTGTCCATATTTCACATCGGAAGCGGTTCTTCTTTCTTTTTCTTACGCTGACAGCAGTCATCTTTGGCATCTTTCGCTTTCTGGATCAACCCTTGCGGACCGACGCTGCGCCCAACGGGATCGTTTCATTTGAACTGGCTGGGACACCCCAATCTGCCCGTGCCGTTACTGACTCGTGGAGGCTACAGAGCCTGCTGTTGAGTTCCGTCGCAGGTCAACCAGATCCGAACATCGTCAACATCCCATACTCCTATGCTGCCTTTGGTCTTGGGCTGGATTATCTTTTCATGCCGGCTTACGCATTGGCTCTTGCTTTTGGGACATTGCTTGTCACACAAAAACACACAGGTTGGCTTAATTCCCTTGCTGTGGTAGCAGGGTATGGAGCCTTCGTCGCAGCCATGTTCGATGCGGTGGAAAATTTTGCGCTCTGGCAGGTTCTGTTAGGTGTTTATGAATCTGGCTATCCTGCACTGGCCGCATTTTGCGCACTTATTAAATTTGGTTTATTGATCTTTGGATTGGCGATCGCGCTCTTGGGTTGGATTAAAAAATAGACCTCTTGCAACATTTTTTCGCAAGAGGTCAAGTGATGTCACTTGTTTTCATCTGGTTTCGCCTGGAATTCCATCACAACCGTATTCTCAGAACTGTTCAGCTTGCTCGCGGGCAGCACCACATGGAACCGGCTTCCGGGGAAATTGACTTCGTCATAGCCGGTGCTTTCCACCCAGATCCGCCCACCGTGTGCCTCGACGATACCCTTTGACAACGCCAAACCAAGACCCGCGCCGCTTCCTTTGAAGCGGGTCTTGCTCGTGGAGTGCTTGGAGAGTTCACCAGGTTGGTAGAACTTGCTGAAGATAATATCGCGCGAAGCCGGGTCTACGCCCACGCCTGTGTCACTGACCACGATCTCGAGACCGCCTTCTGGTAATTCCGCGCTTTGTGGCGGGAGTGCCCGCGCTGCAACAGTGATCCGCCCATCATTGGGAGTGAACTTGATGGCGTTGCTAAGCAAATGTTGGAAAAGCTTCTTGAGCAAATGTGGGTCTGCTTTGGCGGCAGGCAATTGTGGAATATTGATGTTGAGCGTCTGATTCCGTTCCTTGAAGGAACCGTCCAGTTTTTCACTGACTTCCTTGACAAGCTCCGCCACGTCCACAGGAACGATATGGAGTTGCAGCGTGCGCGTGTCGATCTGGGCAATATCGAACATCGAGTCCATGATCTCGTGCAGACGTTTTGTCCCTTTGGAGATACCTTTCAGCATTTGGTGTGCGGTTTTGGGGAGTGTCTCGTCTTCGATGAGCATTTCGGTGTAACCGATCATGGTCGTCAATGGCGTCCGCAGTTCATGTGATGCGATGCTAATGAAGTCAGATTTTGTCTGGTCGAGACGTTCAAGATCGCGGTTGGCTTTGTCGAGGTCACGATAGGCCTGTCGCAGTTCGGTGTTGAGTTGAACCAGGTTCTCAACGAGTCTTGCGTTCTCGAGGGCGACTGCCGTCTGATTGGCAAGAGCTGAGAGCGTTACAAGGTCTTCGTCGGTATAGCGGTTACCGCTGATCTTTGCTCCGAGAGCCAGCATGCCGATCCACTCGCGTTTGGAGAAGATCGGCAGATAGACCTCTGCTTCGAGATTGTTGAACCACTCACGCTCAGGCTGGGTGACAGACCGAAATGACGGGAGCAGGTCCAGGTCATATTGCAGAAGCGGACGCATTTCCACGGTCAAATGTTTGACGACGGGATGATCGGTCGGCAGGGAGATGATGCGGATCTGTCGTTCGCCCAAATTGCGCACCGCACGCAAACGATAGGATTTTTGTGCATCGTTCGTCAATTCTGAATCGATGAGGAAAAGAAAGCCGCGCGAAATATCCATGGCCTCGATGATGAGACCCACGGCCACATTGGCAAGTCGCTGCATGTCGAGAATGTTACTGATCTGTTCACTATACTGATGCAGCGTTTTGCTGGCATGGAATTCCTGGATCTTGAGCCATTTGTTGACCCAGCGACGAATGACGGAAAGAAGCGGGGTAAAGATCAGGGAAAGGACCAGAGCGATAACAGCACCCACCAGCAATGGATTGTAGCTGGGCAGCGCATTGAAGATCGTCTGTGACGCGGTGAAGCCCGCCACATAGAACCCGACGATCACCAGGGTTGTGATGATGTACGTAAGAACGCGGCGCGCTACCTCGCGCAGATCGGGTGGATCATGTGTGATGATAATGAATGTTGCCAGCGCTGCTCCTGCCAGGCGAATCGGATTTCCCGGGAATGGACGTCCAGCCAGGATCAAGCCATCGTTGATTATGATCAATAGAAATACGGGAAGCCAGTAGTTCAGGCGATTGCGAAGCAAAGGTTGTCTTGAGTTGTTATGTGCGATACGCACGATGACCATGCCACCAAGCGTGAACAGGATCCAACCCGTTGCCGCCCAAACCGGCAGCAGGCGTTCGCGCGTCAGGGTAAAGAACCCGGTCTGCCAGATCACATCGCCAAATCGGAAGACGTTCATGGCGATCAGGGCAAGACTAATCACCCAGAACCCTCCCACACCGGCCCATGTTAAAAGATCGCGGCGGACGAAGGAGAGGACTGTCAATAACAACACGAATGACAGGGCCAGCGCGCCATACATCAGGAAATCATTTGCGATCTGCGGTGTGGCGATATACAGCAGCCCGCCGCGCCATAACCCTTCGCCAAGGTCCAGGAATAACCCCATCAATACATAGACACTTAACAATGTTGCAGCGGTTTCCAGCCCGGCATGTCGTTTGATCAGATTCAGCAGCAGGGGCACATAAAGCCCTGCCAGAACAAGATGTAGAATGAGGATGATGGTTTGGGCTGACATCGTCGCAAAGTATACTCGAAATCACCTAACAGGGTTATCATTGCATCATGCTCATCACAAAGACCTCCCGAAATACCTATCAATTCAGTTCGGATTTCTTCCGCCCGGATGGAGGCTTGACCTTCTCGGACTTTGCCTCTGCCCGCAGGTTTGCCTCTCAAATGTCGGCGCATCGAACCCAGCCGGTGCCTGCCTCCGATATCTACGCAATGCAGCTCATCGACGAGGCTCTGCGCGTGCTCGTCCGGCACTATGCGCCGCCAACGGTCATGACCACCGCTGTTTCCTTCGTGGAGACACGGGTCGGCACCGAGCCGGTGGATACCACCCGCGAGAAATTCGTTTCCGAATTCCCGCCTGACCATGTCTATCGCGGTGAGATCAAGCCTGAAGAATATCTTGCCAAGCTTCTGGCTTCGCTCGAAAAGAATGGACGCGTAATGACAGTGGAAGAATTGATGTATGTGTATCTGCACAACGCCAACCCGGCCGTGAATCCGTTGTTGGATCTGGTGGATGATGAGCCGCTGGAGCCCACTGCCTATAAAAACCTAATCGCTGCTCTTGATTCGTTCTTTGCTCAATTGGCGAAGGACAATCCTGAAATTCAAGGCTCGCGCGAATCCCTGTTTGAAATCTTACGCGCGCCTGCTGAAGCTTCTCCATATTCGCTTGAAGGACAACTGCAATTTATCCTCGATAAATGGGGGCACCTGCTTGACGAAAAGTTTATTGCCCGTATCGTCCGTGGGATGGACTTCTTGCGTGAAGAAGCCATCCGTCAGCATGGGCACGGCGACTTCAAACCTGACATTCCGTTGCAAACATTCGGCGGGGGAGAGTATCAAGAATTTGAACGTTATAGCCCAGATAAAGATTGGATGCCGCGGCTGGTATTGATAGCCAAGAACTCGTATGTCTGGCTCGAACAACTCTCTCGAAAATACGGGCGTTGGATCAAAACCCTCGACCAAATCCCCGATGAAGAACTCGATATTCTGCGTGACCGTGGCTTCACCGGTCTGTGGTTGATCGGCCTTTGGGAACGCTCGCGAGCATCGCAGCGCATCAAACAGCGCATGGGTGACCAGGACGCGGTCGCTTCGGCGTATTCCTTATATTCCTATGATATTGCCGATGATCTAGGCGGCTGGTCGGCGTTGGAAAATCTTCGCTATCGTTCGTGGCAGCGCGGTGTTCGCCTCTCTGCCGATATGGTCCCTAATCATATGGGCATCGACTCACAGTGGGTGGTTGAGCATCCCGATTGGTTCCTGTCGCTTCCATATTCACCGTATCCCTCTTATTCATTCCGCTCCGAGAATCTCTCTGACGATCTCCGTGTTGGCATTTATCTCGAAGACCACTATTATGATAAGACCGATGCGGCAGTTGTCTTCCAGCGCCGCGACCATCAAACGGGTGATGTCCGTTATGTGTATCATGGCAACGACGGCACTTCCTTCCCGTGGAATGATACCGCCCAGCTCGATTACTCCAAAGCCGAAGTGCGCGAAGCGGTCATTCAAACGATCCTGCATGTGGCGCGGAATTTCCCCGTCATCCGTTTTGATGCAGCGATGACTCTGGCAAAGAAGCATATTCAACGCTTGTGGTTCCCAGAGCCAGGCGCCGGCGGAGCGATTCCCTCCCGTTCAGAACACGGCATGACTCGCGCCGATTTCGATGCAGCGATTCCACAGGAATTCTGGCGCGAAGTCGTGGACCGCGTCGCAGCAGAAGTTCCTGATACGCTTCTTCTTGCGGAGGCGTTCTGGTTGTTGGAAGGCTATTTTGTCCGCACGTTGGGTATGCATCGCGTGTATAACTCTGCGTTCATGCACATGTTGCGCGATGAGGATAATGCCAAATATCGAATGGCGATCAAGAACACACTTGAATTCGATCCACAGATCCTCAAACGTTACGTCAACTTTATGAACAATCCCGATGAAAAGACAGCCATCGAGCAGTTCGGTAACGGTGATAAATACTTTGGTGTAGCGACGGTCCTCTCCACGCTACCCGGCCTGCCCATGTTCGGTCACGGACAAGTGGAAGGTTTGCGCGAAAAATACGGGATGGAGTTCCGCAAACCAAAATGGGACGAGACTCCCGATGATGGGCTGATCGCTGGCCATGATTGGAAGATCTTCCCGATCCTTCACCGCCGCTACCTGTTCGCCGATGTGGAGAACTTCCTGCTCTATGATTTT
>CAZKSG010000075.1:0-19796 GCA_964555335.1 uncultured Anaerolinea sp. | reverse complement strand
ACTGTCATCAGATTGGCGTTGATCAAACCGATCATGGTGACCATCAGAAGTCCGCTGCTGTGGATAAGTGCCGTGGCAACCGTTCCGAAAAGGGCGCTGCGCAACCGGCTGCTGGTCATTCGCTCCAGCCACCTTTGGATCTGCTCCCCTGTCAATTTTTCCATTCCGGCGCTGAGGAGCCGGATACCATAGATGAACAATGCCAACCCGCCCAGAATTTGCAGAAAGCCAAACATGCTCCCTCCCGCGCCAAATGGATGATCACCTTTATCTTATTGTAGAACCTGTCGTTGCACAAATGATGGATGTCATTACACATGTCACATGAATCATTCACGTCATTTTGAGATGGACTTTTGCCTTATAATTCGGCACGATGAAACGGTTTCATATTCTCTTTCTCCTTGCCATTCTTTTGCTGACAGCCTGTTCCTCGAACAGTACAGAAAACAATTCCACTTCTTCTGCGTCCTATATTGAAAATAAAGGTTCCGATACCATCGTCAACCTGGCCTTGGCCTGGGCGGAAAAATATCAGGGTGACCACCCAGACGTCCGTATATCGGTGACCGGCGGCGGGTCTGGTACGGGAATCGCTGCGCTCGTCAATGGGACCGTAGATATCGCCAACGCATCCCGCAAGATTAAACAGGAAGAAATCGATGAGGCGAAATCCAATGGTGTGGACCCGTTGGAGCACATCATTGCCCGCGATGCGATCGCCGTGATCGTGAATCCTGAAAACCCGGTCAGCGAATTGACTTTACAGCAGATCTCGGATATTTACAGCGGCAAGATCAGCAACTGGCGGGAAGTAGGCGGCGAGGACCGCCCCATTGTGCGGCTTTCGCGTGAGACCAATTCAGGTACGCACGTCTACTTTTTGGAAACCGTTCTACGATTGGGGAGCAAGGAAGATAAAACCCTCTTCTCCACCGATACACTTTTACTTCCATCGTCGGAGGGCATCATCGCAGAAGTACGACAGAACCCGAATGCCATTGGCTATGATGGGCTGGGGTACGTTCCCAAGGACCTGAAGATGATCGCCATTGCTGCTGAAGAAGACGGAGCATATGTATTGCCTTCCATTCCCACGGTCAACGACAAAACATATCCCATCGCTCGTGATCTTTACATGTATACAAACGGTGAACCCTCAGGTGTTGTCAAGTCATATCTCGACTGGATCCTTTCGCCCGAAGCACAACAGATCGTGGCCGACCTTGGGTTTGTGCCTGTAAAATAACTATATATCATTGAGAGGGCGGGACAATTCCGCCTGAAGCAATCTCAACATTTCTGAAATGATTGTTTCGTCACAAGGAACGTTCCTCACAATGATATACGGAGCATTATGGAAAAATCTTTAAACTGGCGTGAGTTCGTCATTACCCGTCTCATCAAGGCATCGGGCTATTCGGCGATCGTCTTTGTTGGGCTTATCTTTTTCTTTCTTATACGCGAAGGCATCCCCACGTTTGGAGAAGTGAAGTTGTCATCGCTGCTCAGTGCTCGCTGGTATCCAATTGAGGAGTACTTCGGAATTCTGCCGCTTATCACCGGCTCTATCATCATCACCTTTGGTGCGGGATTGATCGCCGTCCCGTTTGGCATCGGGACGGCCGTCTACATCTCAGAGATCGCCCCGCGTTGGATGCGTGAGATCCTCAAACCACTTGTGGAATTGCTCGGCGGACTTCCCTCCGTAGTGCTGGGATTTTTGGGAATCCTCGTCCTCTCCCCTTTCCTGCGCGTCTTTCTGGACCTGCCCACGGGTCTGACCGCCCTGGCCGGTTCCATTCTTTTAGGGGGCATCGCCGTACCAACCGTCGTTTCCGTTGCTGAAGATGCGCTCGACGCCGTTCCGCGGGCCTATCGTGAAGGCGCCTGGGCATTGGGTGCCACCAAATGGCAGACCATCTGGCGTGTGACACTGCCCGCCGCGAAATCAGGCGTTCTCACTGCCGTCATGCTCGGTGTGGGACGCGCCATCGGTGAGACGATGACCGTCATGATGGTCACGGGAAATGCGCCCGTGCTGGCTATCAAGCTCGGCAGCCTGTTCTCGCCCGTCCGCACAATGACCGCCACCATCGCGGCGGAGATGGGTGAAGTGGCGAACGGCAGTACGCATTACCATGTACTATTTTTCATCGGCATGGTCCTGTTCCTGATCTCGCTTGGCGTGAACATTGCCGCTTCGTCGGTCGTTTTCCGTGCCAAGAAACGCGCGGAGAGGATCCTGTCATGAAGAACATTCTCACCCGCAATCGGCATCTCACCCAACGGATCGGCTTCGCACTTATCACTCTAATGGCGGTCCTCACCGTTGTACCGATCGTTGCTGTAGTCATTTATATACTTACACAAGGATTGCCTGCCATCTCGTGGGAGTTCCTAACTGGTTTTCCACACGATGGCATGCGCGCCGGGGGAATCCTGCCGGCCATCATTGGTACGATCTATCTCACCATCGGTACAGCGATCTTTTCGGTCCCACTTGGGATCGCAGCCGCTATTTATCTTTCAGAATACGCATCTGATACTCCACTGACACGGACAATTCGCATCGCCATCATCAACCTTGCAGGAATTCCATCGGTTGTGTATGGATTGTTCGGTCTCGGTTTGTTCGTACTCTTTCTGAATTTTGGCACATCCATCCTTGCGGCATCGCTGACCCTTTCGATCATGACGCTGCCTGTCATTATCAGCACCGCCGAGGAAGCGTTGCGCTCCGTACCGCAGGGATTTCGCACGGTGAGTATTTCGCTTGGCGCCACACGTTGGCAGACCATTCGCCGCATCGTTCTCAAAGAAGCATTGCCTGGCATTCTCACCGGCGTCATTCTCGGTCTTGAACGTGCTGCAGGAGAAACCGCGCCGATTCTGTTCACAGGTGCAGCATTCTTCCTGCCACGCCTTCCTCACACTCCATTTGACGCAACAATGGCACTTCCCTACCACCTCTTCGTCATCTCCACACAGGTTCCTGAGATGCCTATTCAAGTCCAATATGGTACAGCACTTGTATTGCTTGTGTTCGTACTGACCATGAATCTCATTGCAACCGTCATCCGTTCGAGAGCGAGGGCAAAAAGACAATGGTAGACAAAATCATCATAGAAAACCTGTCGCTCCAATATGCAGACGGAACCGAGTCGCTGCGCAGCGTCAGCCTGGGAATCCGTGAAAAAGCGGTGACCGTGCTCTTCGGTCCGGCAGGAGGCGGCAAGTCTACATTGTTGCGCTGTCTGAATCGTCTCAACGATCTAACTGAAGTCAAAACAGCGACGGGCCAGATCCTGATCGATGGAGAAAACATCCTCGACCCCAAAACCGACGTGATCGCCCTGCGCCGCAAAGTAGGCATGGTGTTCGCCCGTCCGGTCCCATTGCCAATGAGCATCCGTGAGAATCTCACCTATGGGTTGGAACTGGCTGGTGAGAAACGACGCGTCAAACTGGATGAGGCGGTCGAGCGCAGCCTGAAACTGGCGGCCATCTGGGACGAGGTCAAAGACCGATTGAACGACCCCGCCATCGCTCTCTCTGGCGGGCAACAGCAACGCGTTTGCCTGGCGCGCGTGCTTGCTTTGCAACCAGAGGTCATCCTGCTCGATGAGCCGACTTCCGGTCTCGACCCGATCTCCACAAGCAAAGTGGAATCTGCGCTGCAGGAGCTCAAGAAGGAATACACGATCATCCTTGTGCCGCATTCTGTGCAACAGGCGGGGCGTACTGCCGATCACGCAGCATTCTTCCTGCAAGGCGAACTTGTGGAATATGATGAAGGCAAGGTGATCTTTACCGCGCCAAAAGATAAACGGACGGAAGACTACATTACGGGGAGATTTGGATAATCCATCTTGAGGATACGCCTATGAGCAATCCATACAACATACTTTTTGAAACGGTTCGGATCGGTCCTGTCACTGCTCCGAACCGTTTTTATCAGGTCCCTCACTGCAACGGATTCGGCTATCGCATGCCGCAGGGACTGGCGACCATGCGCGGCATCAAAGCCGAAGGCGGTTGGGGAGTGGTCTGTACCGAGGAGGTGGAGATCCATCATTCCAGCGATCTCGCACCGTACTTCGAAGGTCGCCTCTGGGATGATGCCGATATACCGGCATTGGCACTGATGGCAGAAGCCGTTCACAAGCATGGATCGCTGGCAGGGATCGAGCTGGTCTATAACGGATTGGATGCTGCAAACATCTATTCGCGTGTGCCGTCACTCGCGCCCATATCCATGGGAGTGATCGGCGGCTCGGGCTATGACCCGGTGCAAACCCGCCGCATGGACAAGGAAGATATCCGCAACCTGCGCAAGTGGCACCGTGATGCAGCACTGCGGGCAAAACGTGCGGGGTTCGACATTGTGTACTGCTATGCTGCACATGGCATGACCGTACCGATCCAATTCATTCTGAAGCGATTCAACGACCGCACAGACGAATATGGTGGAAGCCTTGAGAATCGCGTGCGGCTGTTCCGTGAGATTATTGAAGACACAAAAGAGGCAGTCGGTGATACGTGCGCCGTGGCCGTTCGCTTTGCTGTGGATGAGTTGCTCGGCGACGATGGTCTCACCCACCAGGGCGAAGCGTACTATGTCGTTGCCATGCTCGCTGAACTGCCCGACTTATGGGATGTAAATATCAGCGGTTGGAGCAATGATTCCGTTACATCCCGGTTTGGCGGTGAGGGACATCAGGAAAAATATATTTCGTTCGTCAAACATTTGACGACCAAACCAGTTGTGGGCGTGGGACGATATACATCTCCCGACTCGATGGTCTCTGCCATCCAGCGCGGCATCATGGATATGATCGGCGCAGCCCGCCCATCCATTGCTGACCCCTTCCTGCCGACCAAGATCAAAGAGGGACGCATCGAAGACATTCGCGAATGCATTGGGTGCAATATTTGCGTAACAGGCGATACGCGTTATGTTCCAATCCGCTGTACGCAGAATCCCACCATGGGTGAAGAATGGCGGCGGGATTGGCACCCTGAGCTTATTTCGCCAAAGAAAAGTGACAAGGAAGTCATGATTATCGGCGCCGGTCCGGCCGGGTTGGAAGCAACGCGGGCATTGGGTCAACGCGGATATGAGGTCACCCTGCTTGAAGCACACAAGGAAGTGGGTGGACGCGTGCTCCGCGAATCTGCCTTGCCTGGGTTGAACGAGTGGCGTCGTGTCATGGAGTGGCGGTTGACTCAGATCAGAAAAATGAAGAATGTCGCAGTCTATCCCTCCAGCCCAATGACTGCCGAGGAAGTTTTGGAGACCGGCACACAGAACATCCTCCTTGCCACAGGAGCGACCTGGCGGCGCGATGGCATGGGGCGAACGCTGCGAAAGCCCATTCGCGGTTTTGATCTGCAAAACGTATTGAATCCAGATGACTTGATGGATGGGATGACATTAAGTGGAAACGTCGTGATCTATGACGATGACCATTACTACATGGGCGGTGTGTTGGCAGAATTACTCACCACACAAGGATGTCAGGCCACGCTCGTGACTCCTGCACCATTTGTTTCGTACTGGTCGCAGTTCACGCTGGAACAGGAACGCATCCAGCAAAATCTGACAAAGCTCGGCGTGAAATTATATTCAAAAACAATATTGAGTGAAATTCAAAAGGATTGCGTCTATCTAACCGACACGATATCAGGAAACAAGATCGAATTACCCCGCGACAGTGTTGTGCTGGTCAGCGACCGTATTTCCAACGATTCAATATATTACGAACTTAAACCAGCACTGGAAGAGGGAAAGCTGCAATCTCTGCGAGTGATCGGCGATGCCGAGGCACCGAACATTATTGCACAGGCAGTGTTCTCGGGTCATCTGGCAGCGAGGGATTTTGAGGAAGAAAAAACAGAGGGGACACCGTTCAAAGTGGAGAGAACAACGATTTAAAACGCAGGGGCAGATCGCGATCTGCCCCTGCCATTACCAAACCCGTTCCAAATTCGGATTCTCGAGCGGCTTACGTCCCACCTTGGCCATATCGATCCATTCGCCATGGACTTTCACACGAACCACGTCGCCGGTGAAATCTGTGACCGTACCACCATTGTTATTGAACAACCACGAACCCACTGCGAAGATATCCACCGGGACACCTAACTTTTCGAACTTGCGGATCTTCTCGGGATTGAACCCGCCTGAGACAACGATCTTCACGTTGCGACAATACTCACGCGCCGCATCTTTCCACGCCGGTGGCAGGTCCCACGTTTCTGATGCGGAATCCAACCCGTGGCGGACATTGAACACCAGGCGCGGGTTGACACCCAGGTCCAGGGCGGGGTCGCCGAGCGGCTCGACTGAAACATCGCGCACGCTTCCACTGGTATCCAGGCGTACGCCATAGAGAACGTACTTCTCCGCTTCGGGGTGATCCCCCGCATCACACAATTCACGATACCTTTTGAACATCGCCTCCAGTACCCGGATCGTATCATTCACAGAATGATTGTTGAAATCGACCAGCGCGATGCGCGGAATATTGGCAGGCAGGATGCGCGAGAACTGCATCATCGCTTCAGCTGTATCGCCCATGAACGAGGCGATCGCGGCGTGCGCCACCGTCCCGCCGCCGGCGCCACCCCACCAGTCGCCCTGCGCATCGGTCGAGACAAACGAGCCGATCTGGTGTGAGTAATCTACATTAAAGCGCTGGATGGCAATGTTATAGGCGTATCCATCTGATGCCTGGACTTCGTGCAGATCGAACCGCGCAGGGAAGAAGAGGACTGGTTTTCCGCGCGCCGCCATGAGCGTCTCATACACATTCGTCGCCACACGACTGGAGCGGGTCAACACGCCAAGCGTCGGTGTTTCGAGCAGGGCAAAATCGCGGTATCGCCCACGGACCTTGATCACGGACTCCGAGTTCAACGGGTTTCCGTCTGACTTGACCACAGTCCCGTCATGGACGGCCCATACTTCCAATTTGTCAGCGGTATCCACGAAGGTATCGCCATCCCAATAGCCGGTGCAATGTTTCAGCATTTCCAGAGACTTGTCCACGCCGACGACAACGGTGTTCCCTGCACGGCGCGTGAACCACTGCATCTCCACTTCGATGTCGCCGACAGCGATATCATCTGGTGAGATGTCTTTAGGGAGATTCGGATACGAACCGGAATAGTTGTATCCTTCGGCGGCAAGTGCGGTCAACATACGGCCGATGTTCTCGAAGTATTTATCCGAGTACCAACCTCGGCGCATGCGCTCGACATCGAGTTTGAAGGTTTCATTGGTAAGACGTTTTTTATCGAAAATGGACATGGGTAATCTTTCAGTAAGTGTCACCCTGAGCACAGCGAAGGGTCGCTCAGAATGACATGACGATTGGGTTGATTAGAAACTCTCTGTTGACTTCACAACATGCATGCCCGCTTTGGCAAAGCGTTCATAGGCCGCATTGGCTGCATCAGTATGATCGACCACACCCGGGACAACCACAGGCGAAGAACAATCTTCGAGCAGGTATACTTTTTTCGCCAGGTCGGGATCGGTCTGTGTGATGTCCTCAAGCAGGTCAGAGACCGTCCACGCCACACAGTGACTCTTGGCCTGCCCGGCAATGATCAAGCGGTCAACACTCTGCAGCTGTTCGATGAACTTCTGGTTGTAGTCCCCGAGCGTTTCACCCATGGGTCCCACCAACACTTCGGGGCCGATAACCGAATAATTTTCGGTAAAGGGTTTATCACCTTTGATCTCGATCTCTGCCTGGGAATAGCGCGCAATGGAGTGGAAGAATATCGCTTCTTCGACAGAAGATACCAGGGCATGGCCAACACCACCGAGCATGGCATGATACGGCCAAATGGTAAGCGCATATTTGCCCTTCTTTTCCAACTCCTCTGCATAATGGACCATCATTTGCTGTCCATACTCAGGCGCAATACCGAACTGGCTGGCGAGTGCCGGGTTAAACATCCATTTGCCATCGCGAAGTTCAGAAGCATGGATATCGGTATAGGGCGTGGGATGATTGCCATGCTGATCCACGAAGAAAATGGCATGAAAGACCTGCATCGCCATGTGCGTATCCATGGTGGCGGTGATGCGGGTGATCGTGCCAAGGTTGCGGTAGATAAACTCACAGAGACGGATGTTGTCCTCCACGGCGCCGCGTCCGTTGCGACCACCCACATACAGTTCAAACTCAGGGATGCAGAAGGTATTCTGCACGTCGATCAGCATCAGCCAGGTTTTTGCCTCATCAGCGGCGGCAGGCCCCAGCTTGTGAAGATTCGCCCAGTCCCTTGCCTGTTTGGCGCGTTCTTCATAGGGGATACGCCATACAGCACTGACGGAGGCGGGGTTAAAAAAATCGGGTATGGGTAAAAGAGGGCGGTTCATTTCAGTTCCATTTCGTGATTAACTTCAAAGGTCGAATTCATTGTAGCCACGCTCATTTTTCTGTCAAGTGTAACACCCTGTAGTTGACTTTTTGGGCTGAAACCTTTACACTACGAAAGCCGTCATAGATTATTGAAGGGAATTCATCCCGCCTGTTTCATCATTGATGCAATGCCGGCAAACCAGATGCACTTTTTGAAGGAGAAGTTATGACGTCACAGTACCAGCTGATTATGCGCTCCGGTCCAACGCCTGGTGCAGCTTTCACCCTGGAGGGTGACCAGATCACGATCGGGCGCGATTCCGCCAACGGGATCACGATCAACGATGCAGAGATCTCGCGCCGTCACGCCCGCCTCACTTTTCAGGGCGGGAAGTATGTTCTGGAAGACCTTGGCTCCACCAATGGGACATTCGTGAACGGACAGCGACTGGCCGGCCCACGAGTATTGAAGCCCGGTGAAGTCGTCTCGTTCGGTGAGCAGATCATCCTGGTTTTCGAAGCGAACACGTTCAATCCGGACGCAACGGTCGTTTCACCGAGAGCCGCGGCGGTTCCTTCTGCTTCGAGACCGGTGACACCTCCCCCGCCCCCGCCCGCTGAATATGCAGGCAGCGTCCCAGCCAGCCCGGTGCCCACGCCCGCAATGCCAGCGGAAAAGAGAGTGGGCGGAGTCAGCCCTTTGCCTATCGCTATCGGCGTGGCCGCGATCGCCTTCCTATGCATGTGTGGTGTCTTCTTCTGGTGGGTGGATGCCACGTATCGCTGGTGTACGTTCTTCCCGTTTATTTCGGGATGCCCGTAATCTCAGGCAAACTAACGCCCTGCGAATTTTCCTCGCAGGGCTTTTTTGTTTCAATGTTGCAAAAGTCCCGTCTCTTGATAGAATAGAGGCAACTCGGAGAATCCCCATGGACGAACAAACAACATCCTCCCCGCGCTGGGGGTCCACCACAAAACTGCTTGTGGGACTGATACTCGTAGGCATTGTCGCATTTTTTATCTATCGCTTTGCCAGTCTCATTTCGCCGTTATTACTGATCTTCATCATTGCGTATCTTCTGCATCCGATGACGGCCTGGATCGCCAATACCCTGAAGATCTCATGGAAGATGGCCGTTAATATTGTTTACGCACTGATCTTGTTGATCTTCATCGGGCTGCTCACAGTGGGCGGCATTGGGTTGGTGCAGCAGGTGCAAAGCCTGATCAAACAGGTGCAAACGATCATCGCCAATCTGCCCACCCTGCTCGAGAACCTGTCGGGGCAGGTGTTCAAAATCGGTCCTTTTGTGTTGGACATGCGCACCGTTGAACTGCAAGCCATCACCGACCAAATCATCTCTTTCGTTCAACCGTTGCTCGGACGCACAGGGACGCTGGTGGGCACCATTGCCAGCGGCGCGGCCGAAATCTTCGGCTGGACGTTCTTTGTGCTGATCGTTTCATATTTCGTCATGAGCGAAAGCAGCGGCCTGCGAAGCGACCTGATCAAGATCGACATCCCCGGATACACCGAAGATCTGCACAAACTGGGCAACGAACTCAGCCGCATCTGGAATGCCTTCCTGCGCGGGCAGATCTTCATCTTCCTTCTTTCATTCGGGATCTACGTGGTGCTGCTTTCGATCCTCGGTGTACGATATGCACTTGGGCTGGCGTTGATGGCCGGGTTGGCCAAATTCCTGCCTTATATCGGCCCAGCCATTACGTGGGTGGTAATGGCATTGGTTACGTTCTTTCAGGCGAGCAAACCCTTCAACCTGGAGAACAATGCTTTGCTCTACACAGCCATTGTCGTTATCATCACACTGGTCATTGATCAGATCATCGATAGTTTTGTCACGCCGCGCATCATGGCACAGACGCTCAAAGTACACCCAGCCGCGGTGTTGGTGACCGCCATCATTGCTGCCAATTTGCTGGGAATTCTGGGTGTGGTGATCGCCGCGCCGTCATTGGCATCGTTCACGCTTTTGGTGCGCTACACCATGCGCAAAATGTTCGACCTCGAACCGTTCCCTGCCGGGGAAGCACAACCATCCCCACCCGTGGGCAGGGAATGGATGGCACGGCTCGGACAACTGCGCCGCCTGCTTACAAGGAAACGATCAAAAAATAATTCTGACAAGGAGAAATCAAATGAGCAACAATAATTCTGAGCCGCATACCGAAACCATCGCCGAGACCGACAACTTTCTCGCCTGGAAGGCCGAGGAACCCGATGGCGAAACCACCTATCACGTTGAGCTCAACAATGTCACCGTGCATTTCTTCAAAGAAGAGTGGGACGAATTCCTTCAACTGGTCCGTAATTTGAAATAAGCGCCGCAGGAGAGACCACAGGGAATCCTGTGGTCTTTTACAAACATGAAACTTCAAAACGCAATCACCGACGTGCCCGGCATCGAAGTCGGTCACGCACAAGACAACGAGGCGTTAACCGGCTGCACCGTCATCCTCTGCCGCAAAGGCGCTGTCGCGGGCGTGGATGTACGCGGAAGTGCGCCCGGCACGCGCGAGACTGATCTCCTTGACCCAGTCAACCTTGTCCAGCAGGTGCATGCCATTGTTCTGTCGGGCGGTTCCGCGTTCGGGCTGGATGCAGCGACCGGCGTGATGCAGTATTTGGATGAACACAAGATCGGGTTGGATACGGGTCCAGCGCGGGTTCCTATTGTCCCTGCGGCGATCCTCTATGACCTGGGTCTCGGTCGGGCGAATATTCGGCCGGATTCCGCCATGGGATATCATGCTGCTGCTGCGGCCACATCCGACAAACCCGCCGAAGGGAATGTTGGCGCGGGGACAGGGGCGTCGGTGGGGAAAATGTTCGGCCCGAGGCTGGCAATGAAGTCTGGGATTGGAACCGCAAGCATGGACATCGGAGGCGGGGTGATCGTTGGGGCGCTGGTGGCCGTCAACGCGTGGGGAGATGTTATCGATCCGCACACCGGTCAGATCGTCGCGGGGTTACGAACCGGCAAATTGGGTCCATTACGAGCAGGAGGCAGCGAGTACTTTGCCGATACTCTCAGCATGATGAAAAGCAGGATCGGGCATGGGGTGCTCAATTTCGCCGGGACGAATACGGTCATCGGCGTAGTGGCCACCAACGCCAACCTGACCAAAACCCAGGTGACGAAAGTAGCTCAAATGGCGCACGATGGGTTGGCGCGGACCATCCGCCCGGCGCACACCATGCTCGATGGCGATACGTTCTTTGCAATAGCTACCGGTCGCCGCAAAGCAGATGTATTCACGGTTGGCGCGTTCGCCGCGGAAGTGATGGCAGAGGCGATCATCCGCGCAGTGAAGATGGTAGAGTCAGCAGGCGGCTTGCCTGGGTTAATGAACAAATAATTCATGAAACAGACATAAAAAGAGGATGGACTAGTGGTCCATCCTCTTTTTATGTCTGTTATTTTCCAGTCACTATCTTCCCCGCTTCAGTTCATCCTTTAAGATCAACGTCATCAACACGCTGACAACGCTGACCACCAACCCACCAAGGAACGCATTCCACCAAACGGGGTCGGCAATGACCAGCGCCAACCCGAACGATTGGCCGATGACGCTCGTGAGCCAGAACAGGAAGGTGTTGATCACGAGGGTGAATAATCCCAGCGTCAACAGGATGAGCGGACAGGTGAGGAACTTGAGCAGCGGGCGGAACAGCGCGTTGACAAAGCCAAAGATCAACGCCAGCCAGATGATGGAAACCATTCCGCTTCTCAGGTCGAGCCCGGGAACGATCAGGATCGCCAAGTATAAAGCGATTGCATTGATCAACCAACGAAGGACGAATTTAGTCATTTGTATTTCTCCTCTATCAAAGCCATATCACCCTGAGGGAACGCTTTCGCGACCAAAGAGTCTCGCTCAATTTCACAGAGATTCTTCGCACCGCTGGTCGCTCAGAATGACAAAAATAGTGTTAACTTTTATACGAAAAGAGTCGACGGGGGTTGCAGCTATGCCCGCATCCACAACAGCGTGCGGCGGATACGGAACCCGGCTGACTGGATGGCATCCACCATTTCGCCAGCAGGGTAATCGAGGGAGAGAGAGGAGTGGTTGGAGAGTGAGCGCCGCACGTGGAGGAGAAGATTCGTAAGTGCTTCGGCATCGGGCGTTTCACTTACTGCCGCATACAGCGATTCGGACCTGCCTCCCTGCGGCATCCAGGTGAGGGTGGCGCGCAATTGGTCATTGCGAACGGCTGCCCATTGTTTGATGTTGAAATCCACGAACAGCATGTAGACCCAGTTCCAGAAACCCGGTTTCAGGGCGGTAAAGCTCCAGGAATGGTACCAATTCAAAGCGTCGGGATAGAGCCGGGCGAGCCATTGCTGCTGGAGCGGCCAAAAGCGCGGTTGGCGTGCGGTGATCTGAATGTCGGTTAGAGGGATCGAGATCAAACGGTCCGGTATGGCAGACCAGGTGGTGCGCCGGGCCAGTTCCCGGAACCCGAGCCCTTCGTAGAGTTGGATGGCGCCCGGGTTATCCTCGCGGACATGCAGCCAGATGGCGGTTGTGTTCTTGTCGCGAGCTTGCTTCATCGAGCGTTCGGTGAGGGCGCGCCCGATGCCGCGGCGGCGATAGTCGGGATGAGTTGCCACATTGGCAATCAGATAAACCTTTTTGCCCCGGTCACGGAAGGGGATCAGGCTGGCATTGCCAACAATGCGTCCATCCTGCTCCCAAACGTAGCCCATCATCGGCAGGGATGCACTCTCGCTCATCCGCGAGGCCCAGCTCAGGAAGCTGTCATCATGGCTGGCGCGGCGCATGTCGGAGAGGTAGCGCTGGCCGTCGTTGTCCATCGTGGACGAGAAGCACAGCTCGATCAGGTCCGCCACCGCGGAAAGATCCCGCAGCACGTTCAATGGACGGATGTGCGGGTGATCGTTCGCCTTGACCGGGATCGTAATGGAACTCATTAAGGTCAGATTATAGCGCACTGCACTCCCTCAAATGCTTGCAGGAGCACCCTGTTTTGTCGTTTCCTGAGCATTTTTGACCCTGTATGATGGGCGTATAATGCAAGAGAAGGAACGTTTCACAGCATACTGCATGGACCATAGTTGGGCGGTTGTCTCGAAAGGTATAGGTATGAGTTAAGTACACCTGAAAACGTTCCTGATCACAGTCATCCCCATATTTTGACATCCATTGTATGTTTGACTGTGTTCACTGCCACGCCAATACTTTTATATATATGGCGTCGTTCACAAATCCGAATCGGTCCAAGACCCCAAAATAATGTACCGGATTGTTGGGATTCCACTCCATTTTCAAGCGGAGTTTGACATCTCCAATGGTGCGGACCAACCGGCAACGACCGGGAAGTTCCACGGGTGGGTAATCTGAAGGACACAAAGAGGAACAATGAAAAAGATCAGTGTAGGGAGAAGTAGTGTCATACTTATCTTTATTTTGAGTGCATGTCTTAATACCATTCCAACAGCATCAACATCAACGGTCGCCCCTACACCTACACCGGTCCTGATAGGCAGGTATGAAGTGTTTCAACCTGAGGAATTAAGAGCCGATGTGGATGAGCTGTTCAAGGTGTTGGAAGCACTGCATCCCAATCCCTACCTAAAACGCTCCAAGCAAGATGTAGACCTCGCGCGGCGGCAATTATCAGCAGAACTTTCACAACCGATGACTGACATCGCGTTTTACAAAAAGATCGCCCCGCTTCTCAACAGCCTTGGAGACTACCATACCAATATCCTTCCATCCGACGCGACGTTCGAAGTGATCCTTGCGAATGAAGTACTCCTTCCTTTTGAAATGCAGGTGGAAGATGGGCATGTCTATATCATTGAAAACGACTCAGATGAAGGGAACATTCCCTATGGAACAGAACTACTGGCAGTCAATGACGTTCCGGCAATAACGCTCGATCATGAGGCACACCAACTTTGGCCTATTGGACGTTATCTCGATCCATTGGGTATCTGGTTCGTCCTCGGTTCATCACACGAATATCAGGTGAAATTGACTCCAGCGGGTCAAACGGATACTGTTGTTCTTACTGTTGCCGGCTTAACATACCAAGAGATTCTTTCTAAAAAGGCAAAGGACCCATCCGGAGAGGATGTACAGTATGAAACTCTTCCGGGTGAAAAGATCGGCCTGCTGGCGGTCAACAGTTTCGACCGCATCACCCCCGCGTTGAAACGCGCCCTCCTGCAAATACGAAAGGATGAAGTAGAGCATCTGATACTCGACCTGCGTGCCAACCATGGTGGCTCAATAGTGCAGGCAGAAACCACGCTTGGCTATTTCCTTCACCAACCTTATCGATTGTGTTCGCGAAGTTTCATCGCTCCATTCAATGGCTATGGTTCGGCAGCCCCCACAGAAACAGAATGCGAGCAAAAATATCCGCTCAATATTCCACAAAAATACGAAGGCAAACTGTATGTGCTGACCGGGCCGGATACCGTCTCAGCGGGGGTTCTGGTGGCAACGGTGCTTCAGGACTATAAAGCTGCGACCCTGATCGGGGAGGAGTCCGATACACCTGCGTCGATGTGTGGAGCTGTCTTGAGTGAACGAGGAGCATTGACGAACACTCGTTTACAGTATAACTATTCCCGCACCTGCATGATCCGCCCGAATGGGAAGCTGGATGACCGTGGCATACTCCCGGATATTCTTGTGACCACCACAATCGAAGATCAAATTAAAGGCAATGACCCTGTGCTGAATTATGTCCTTGAAATGATCCATACTGGTGAACCAACTCCATAATAAAGGACAGTCACCTTCACGGTGACTGTCTCTTTGTTATTCGATCCAATCGAACGTTCTTGTGACCGCTTTTTTCCAACCTGTATACTGTTGGTCGCGTACTATAGAGTCCATTCTTGGGCTCCATTCTTTATCTTTCGCCCAGTTGCTACGTAGGTCATCTACGTTCTCCCAGAAGCGGACGGCCAAACCGGATGCATAGGCCGCACCCAATGCCGTGGTCTCTGCCACCTGCGGACGGATGACCGGCACACCGAGGATATCTGCCTGGAACTGCATGAGAAGTTCATTGTAGACCATGCCGCCATCCACTTTGAGGGCAGTGAGAGGAACACCTGAATCGGAATCCATCGCGTCGAGCACTTCACGCGTCTGGAACGCGGTTGCTTCGAGCGCGGCGCGGGCGATGTGTCCTCGGTTAATGTAGCGCGTCATACCGACGATCACGCCACGTGCATCGTTCTTCCAATAGGGGGCAAAGAGTCCTGAGAAGGCAGGGACGAAATAAATGCCGCCGTTATCTTCCACAGTGAGGGCGAGCGGCTCGATATCTGCAGACTTTTCGATCATTTGCAAGTTGTCGCGCAGCCATTGGACGAGCGCCCCCGTGATGGCAATGGAACCCTCCAAACAGTACACGGCAGGCTGATCACCGATCTTATAACCGAGCGTGGTGAGAAGCCCATTTTGCGACTGGACCGGTTTTGTACCGGTATTCAACAACATGAAGCAGCCTGTGCCATAGGTGTTCTTCGCTTCACCGGGATTGAAACAAGTCTGCCCGAACAATGCTGCTTGTTGATCGCCCAGGTCGCCCGCCACAGGAATGCCTTCCAGTATCCCCTTTGCATACCCATACACCGCAGAGGAAGGTTTGATCTCAGGCAGAATCGCACGCGGGATATCGAGTACCTTGAGCATGTCGTCATCCCAATCCAGCGTTTCCAGATTCATCAGCATCGTGCGCGAAGCATTCGAGACATCTGTGATGTGGGTCCCGCCGTTCGGTCCGCCGGTGAGATTCCAGATGATCCAGGTATCCATATTGCCGAAGAGAACCTCGCCAGCTTCGGCTCTTGCACGCAAACCTTCGACGTTTTCCAACATCCATTTGATCTTTGGGCCGGAAAAATATGTGGCAAGAGGCAGCCCCACTTTTGCACGGAATCGATCCTGCCCGCCTTCTTTCGCAAGCTCATTGCAGATCATGTCCGTTCGAGTATCCTGCCAGACAATGGCATTGTAAACCGGCGTACCCGTGGACCTCTCCCATAACAAGGTGGTCTCGCGCTGGTTGGTGATGCCCACCGCCACAATGTCCTTTGGGGAAATATCGCTCTTCTTTAACGCCCCCTCGATCACCTGCTGCGTGCGCTGCCAGATCTGCGATGCATCATGTTCCACCCAACCGGGTTTGGGATAGATCTGTTCGTGTTCGCGCTGGTCGATGGCAACCACGTTTCCGGCGTGATCGAAGATCATGAAGCGTGTGCTGGTCGTGCCTTGATCCACTGCTGCTACGTATTTGGACATTTTGCAATCTCCACGTGAAGATAGATGTAATTATTTTACTTCCAAAAGGGTACTGCCGTTGAGAGCGCACTATCCAACTGGATAGTGAAGACTCCCCCACAGACAGGGGAGTCTATCGTCTTATAGGAATAAGATGAGAATAGACCAAGAAAAAGGAAGGAATGCAATTATGAATGAACAAACCCCGATCAATGAACCTGAGCCTCTTGACCGCAGAGAAGCCCGCAGGCAACGCCGTCAGGCCCGTCTCGCTGACCCATCCTATGGAGGCAACTGGGTTGCCGGATTGATCCTGATCCTATTGGGCGGTGTGTTCCTAACGCGTAACATGGGAATGTTCGACTTCCCGTTGAAAAACTGGTGGGCTCTTTTTCTTCTGATGCCCGCAATCGGATGTCTGAGCGCCTCGGTGCACGCCTATCAGGAGGCTGGGAATCGTTTCAATACGGCGGCACGCGCTTCCCTGTTCATCGGGATAATGCTAAGCTTCGTCACCATCATGTTCCTGTTCGATATCAGTTGGACGTTTGTCGGCCCGGTCATGATCATCCTGGCTGGATGCGGAATCCTCCTGAACTACACGCTTGGCAGCAAGGAATAAGAGAATCGCATCGATGTTGAGGAATCCCGATGAGACGGTCAACATGTCAAGAAAACAATCGAAGAAAATGCTGGCAGAAAAATATCCACCTTCTGAGCCTTGTACGTGCAGCATTTGTCTGAGTTACTGTGTCCGTCCAGGCTGGTGGACGGTGGAACAGGCCAGGCATGCACTCGATGCAGGCTACGGAGATCGTATGATGCTGGAAATCGCGCCTGAACTTACCTTCGGCGTGCTTTCTCCAGCGTTCAAAGGATGCGAAAGATCGGTCGCCACCAATTCATTCGCACAGAACGGTTGCACGTTTTTAGTGAATGAGCGCTGCGAATTATTCGAAACCGGTTATGCGCCGCTTGAATGTCGCTTTTGCCATCACAACCGTAAAGGTTTGGGAGCAAAATGCCATGCAGATCTAGAAGCAGACTGGAACACTCCCGTCGGGCAAAAATTGGTGGATACATGGAGCAGACAGGTGGGTTTGCGATATGAACCAGTCTTTGTGAATGTTTCGAAAGGAAACTAACTCATGGACAAAGTTGAATTGACATTGGATGACATTATCCAAATGACCCGGAAGATTGGGGAGGAGTGGGCTGTTTCTCATGCAAAACGGTTGCTTCGGCTGATTGAACAGATCGCGGCCGATATCCCGTACAACCGGGACGTGATTCAACTCGCAGCCTACCTACACGACTGGGGAGCCTTTCCTGCATACATTCAAAAGGATGTGGAGCACGCCGTCCGTTCGCGGCAGGTGGTGGAAGCAGAGATCCTGCCGCACCTGCATCTGACCCCCGAACAGCAGGATGTCTTGTTGGAAACCATCGAGCTGCACGATTACCGCGACGCCCGCCCGGCAAGGTCGAAGGAGGCGCTGTTGCTGCGTGAAGCAGATATGCTCGAATTCCTTGGAACAATTGGCATGGCACGCGAATTTGCACGCGGACCGAAGAATGTGGCGGTGTGCTACAAACGCATTCTTTCACGCCGCAACGGGATTCAAGGGCGCTTCACCCTTCCATGTGCACAGGAGATCGCCCGTGTGCGCCTGGAACGAATGGAAACGAATCTGCAATGGTTGAATGAGGAAAGTTTCGGGATACTATAAAAGATAGATCGTCAGTACAATGACGATATCCTCCTCGAGCCAGAGGCATTGAATGTAATCATACGCGAGGGCAAATAAAATGAATCGATCCGCAGAAGAGATCCAACAGATCCTATCTACATTTCGTAAACCAGATCGCACCCGCTACCCGGAACTGGAGGGATATTCAGACGATGAATGTTATCGGGATTTTTTGGGTGGAGGAGGGTTGTACCTGGCTGCGCACATGGTGCGAACCCTGCATCTGAAACCCAATGACCTGATCCTGGACCTGGGTTGCGGCAAAGGCAGAACATCCCTTTTTCTGGCGAAGCAATATGGTGCACGGGTCGTTGCACTGGACCTATGGACATCGCCAAAGACTCTGAACGAAACATTCGCCGCGCAAGGATACACAGAGTGCATCTCCGCGATCCAGATGGATGCGAACCATCCCATGCCCTTCCCTGAGAATTTTTTCGACACAATCTTCTGCATGAATTCGTTTAACTTTTATGGCGGAAGCGTAGACTATTTAAAGCGTTTGCTTCAACACTTAAAGCCTGGCGGGCAGATTTGCATTGGCTCCGAAGTTCTCACAAGCGAATTCACAGAAGAGCAGATGAAGAACCCGCCTCCTGTCTACGCCTTCAAGCTGCCTCCGCCAAACGAACATGTGGACGTGTTCCACGACGATTTCGTTAAACAACACACACCCGAATGGTGGCGGGACATGTTTCAATCGTCGGGGCGTGTACAGGTGGAGACGTGTTACGAATTGGATGATGCCGATGCGATCTATGAAGAACTTGTCCGATATGAGCATGAAAATGACCTTGATGCTTTCGATGTGCAGATCTGCCTGGACCAGATCGAATGGGGGCAAACGCATCAACCGCGGAAAAGCCTGTTCGTGTTGACAGCACAAAAGTTGTAACGCAACCAAACGGGAGTGGACACAGAATCCACTCCCATTTTTTATAAAGAGATTCGTTATCGGCTGGGAAGGAACCGGGTTACCCTGTTATCGAGGCTATATCATCAAGTAGACCAACACCGTTGTCACATCCAACAACGCGTGGATGATCACAAAACAGGGCAGCAGCGCCGGGCGAAGTTTGATCACGAGACCTGTGAAGAGGGCAAAGGGCAGGAACATCCCGAAACGCCAGAGTAGATATCCACCGTTCAGGATGAGAGGCAGGAACATGTGCTGTGCGGCGAGGAAGAAGGAGGTAATGAGCCATGCAAGCCAGCCATTCTTGAGTTGTGTTTCGATACGCGGCATGGAGTATGCAAAATAGGTGGGCAATTCTGCGAAGGCAATGGTGAGAGGGAAAAGAAAGCTCAACACAAATGCCCACATCGGCAAAGGGCGAAACAACATATTGGTCGCCACGCCTGCATC
>CAZKSG010000074.1:0-19947 GCA_964555335.1 uncultured Anaerolinea sp. | reverse complement strand
AAGCTGAGAATGCGTTTCCCGCAATTGCTTGCGCCCGATCAGATGTATGGCGTGATGGGGTAGGGAATTCGTCTCACCGTCCCGCAGGGTCCAACCCTGCGGGACGTTTTGCTTTAAAGGTGACGAACGTCATCTTGAAAATATGCTTACGGTGTTATAAAATGTAAACACTGTAAACAATTTTGAGGAAGTATGCCAACCCGACGAGAACGAATTCGAAACGAAACCATTGACGAGATCAAAGCCACAGCATGGAAACAGGTGACTGAGCAGGGCGCGGCCTCGCTCTCACTGCGAGCCATCGCGCGCGAAATGGGGATGACTGCTCCTAGCTTGTACCGCTACTACAAAGACCGCGACGCACTGGTCACAGCGTTGTTAATAGATGCGTTCAATTCCTTCAGTGAAGCGATGGAAATTGCGCGTGATCAATGTGCCGTCGATGACCATGTAGGGCGGTTCCGCGCGATTGCCAAGGCATATTTCCAGTGGGCGGCAAGCGACCCGCAGAAATATCTCTTCCTGTTCGGCACGCCGATCCCCGGTTACCAAATTACGCCAGAGCTGGGTCCATCGGCTCAGAGAAGCTTTCTCGTCCTGCAGGGAGTCATCGGTGAAGCGTTTATGGCAGGAAAAGTGACCGGCGAGTTGACTGCCGTTCGTCTGCCGACGGAGCTCAAGTCTCAGTATGATGCATTGAAGAAAATGGGTTTGCCGTATGTTCCCGTGGTCACGCATCTGGCATTATCCACGTGGAGCATGATGCACGGCATGACGTCGCTGTTTCTGTATGGCTATTTCACCGGCTTTCTAGGCGGGCAAGTCGAAGCGTTTGTGGATGTTGAGATCGAAAAAATGATCCGCATTCTTGGGCTGAATCAATAAATCGAAAAGTTTGCGGAGGGTAACATGTTTCGTGAAATACAAAATAATCTTCAATTCAAAAATCTGATCACGCCGTTGGCGGTCATGGCGGCATTCTGGGGCATCGCCATCTGGGGCTTTGTGGCGTCGGGCTACATCCAGCCGCTCATCATGTTTGGCTATATCGGCACATCGTTGGGCATTGGTTTGGGTTTGTATGCCACACTTCCCAAAAAACAAAAACCGGTCGGTCGCAGACTCACACTCTTTCTTGTGGGACTCTTTCTCCTCGGCTTTGCGATTTTCATGGGGCGCGAAAATGTCCAGATCGAAGGCGCGATCTTCGGATTATTAACCGGTGTCATTCAGATGGGCGTCATCCATTACATGATCGCCAAGATCGTCGGACCTCTGCTCTTCGGGCGCATGTGGTGTGGATGGGCGTGCTGGACGGTGATGATACTGGACCTGCTTCCATTCAAACGCCCCAGCGGGCGCCTCCCGCGTCAGTACGGCTGGATCCGTTATATGCATTTTGGACTCAGCCTTGGCGTTGTTCTATTGCTTATCTACGTGGTCGGTTTCCGTGATGGCGCGACTGGTTCTATTGCTGTGACCTGGTTCATCGTTGGCAACCTGCTCTATTATGCAGTGGGTATCATCCTTGCGTATGCGTTCAAAGATAACCGCGCTTTCTGCAAATACGTTTGCCCGGTCAGCGTGCCGTTGAAGGTCACTTCGCGTTTCTCGGTCATCAAGATTGGGCAGGGAAGCGGTCAATGCAACGACTGCGATGCTTGTGAAAAACTCTGTCCGATGGACATCCGCATCAGTGACTATGTCTTGAACAACCAGCGTGTGCTATCTACTGAATGTAGTCTGTGCCAGACGTGTATCACGGTTTGTTCACAGGACGCGTTGAAGTTATCGTTTGGTTTCGATATGGGCGGCAAGGAATTATTGCGGGAGAAAGGAACTATTCAATGAACGGAAATGATTTCATGAGTTGGGTCCTGCGTTCGCCATTCCACGGCGTGTTGAGCGATGACATGATGCTCATCACCATCACAGGATGCAAGACGGGAAAGAGATACACATTCCCTGTTGGCTATTATCCCGAGAACGGAGACCTTTGGGTGATCACCAGCCGCGATCGAACCTGGTGGAAGAATCTTCAAGGTGGGGCAGATGTCTCCTTGTTGCTCAAGCGACAATCCGTCAAGGCGTTTGCTGAACCTGAACTGGATGGCGCATTTGTCGAAGCACGGATGATCGACTATCTTCAGCACATTCCGCAAGCGGCCAAGCCAATGGGCATCCGTATGGAAAATGGATATCCCAATAAGGAGGATATTGCTCATACAGCAAAAGACCGTCTGTTCATCCGGATCAAACTTTCCTAGATGCAATGCAAAACGGGCAGCCTGATAGGGCTGCCCGTTGGTTTTAGGAAGCTATTGTGATTTCAAATAGAGGACCGCGTCACCTGAAAATGGGGCTGTGAGAGTCCGGCTTGCTCCACCGTTCACAGTGCCAGCAGTGATGGTTTGTCCATTGGAAGGATTGAACCATTCGATAGTGAATGTCCCTGTCACACCGTTCAGGTTGATCGTCACAGATCCGCCCGATGGAAGATAGGCGAGATACTGTGCGGGTGATGATGTTTTAGCGAGACAATATCCGCTAGAACACAGGCTGGGTTGCGGGGTCATGGCTGCCAGATCGATGCGGCTGGCGTATTTGCGTGTGTATCCGAGGTTGGTGCGGACTGTGGATTCGTTTCCGGTGGGAGCCAGATACATGCCGCGACTGGTGGTCGCTGGGTCGTATACATCCATGAAAACGGGATTTTCACCGCGTGTGAAACTCTTCCAAACCCACTGACGATTGCCACAAATACCGCACAAGTGATCGGTATCCGCAAGAATCACTTTGGATCCATTTGCTGCAGGTGGAGTATATGTGTTGATATCCACGCCGCCGCCCAGTGAGATCCAATCGGCAGGGCTGTTGTACAGGTCATTGTTGTTGCCGCCCGGCCACTCCCATGTCATACCGACAGGATGCTGCTTTGGCTGGGTCTTTTCATAATTCTTGACGTAGTTGATGATTCGGTATTGCCAGGTTTCCGAGTTGGATGGGCTTTCATTACTGACCTCATACAACACATTGTCCAGATCGTTGACCGTATCGATCACTTTCTTCACATACGCCTCCTGCAAAGGCGTGATATTGTTCGTGATATAGGTGCTGGATAGTGTATGTGTTTCTCCACCCTGGTTGTCATTGTTTTGATCACCATCGATGTTGTTGATGTTGTTTTCAAGTTTATAGGGATGCCCGTCCCACGGGTTGTGACCGCTGATCTTGCTCTCCACGCTCCAACCGTCGAATAGCATGATGGAAACGTAAATACCACGGTCACGCGCTGCAATCACGCGTTGGCGCATCCTGTCGAAATAGGATTGATCGAACTTTGTTAGATCGAATTTATTCCCGCCATCGAACGCGCAACAGGTTGTGGAACGCTGATACGGCATAGGCGCAAACCAGAAATTGGATCCGGTCTCACCGCCCCTGGCGTTTTCTGCCCGCCATAAGCGGAAAAAGTTATGGTTGTTGGCGACGAGGAAATCAAGAAAAGCAGTGTAGTTAAACTTGGCAGATATTGGATTGGTATCATCGCAATCCATCAAATTGCACCACGTATGTGAACCTGTCAGATAAATGATCGTTCCATTCGGGTTGGCGAAATACCTTGGGTTGACCGAGCTTACTTTCAATGGTCCCATGACTTGAGGGGCGCTAGTTGCTGTCTTGATAGGCGTACTCGTCGCTGTGAATACGGTGGTGGGAACAGTTGTGGGTGTCCATGTTGCTGTAGATACAGTGGTGGGGACTGACGTGGGTGTCCCCGTTGCCGTAATTGCCGATGCGGGTGTTTGTGTCGCGGTGAACTGTGGAGCCGGAGTTTTGGTTAGGGTAACCTGTGGTGTCAGTGTTTTTGTAGGTGACGCTGTCGGACCTGCTGAGACTACGGCAGTTTGCATGTCGGTTGCGATTTCACTGGCAGAAAGCGCCCGGTTGTAGATCCGAACTTCATCGATCATGCCAGGGAAGCCTTCATTGCTCAAGAACGAACTTCCACCCAAAAATAGACCCAGATTGGATTTCTGGATCGAGCCATTGAACGCAGTCGCTTTTGCCTGCGTACCGTTCAAATACAAGCGAATATTGGAACCATCGAACGTGGACGCTACATGTGTCCATTTGTTGAGAGGCAGGGCCGTGCCGCCGGCCGCTTTGTATGGAGTGTTATTACTAGCGATCAGCGTTTGAGGAATATTTCCATCTCCGTTTGCAAAGAGGGAATAGATCAATCCTGAGGAATATTCCTTGATCACGATCGCGTCCCAGCCTGACAAACTGCTTGTGGGGTATACCCAGGCTTCCACTGTCATGCCTGTCGTGAGATCCAGAGAATTCGAATCTGGGATGCTGACGCGGTCATTGGCGCCATCGAATTGGAGTGCTTTTCCAAATTTGCCGTTGGTCACCCATGTGGGACCGTTTTGTAACGTTCCATTATTGGCATTGCCAGATGTATCGATCAATTTGCTGCCGGAACCTTCTTCAAATCCGTAGGCTGCCACCAACCCTTGTGCCGCGGCGCTAACGGGATAAGTAGCATTACCAAGGACGCCTGCAACAAGACTCAACTGCACAAGGATCAGGGTAAGTGTGAATCGTTTGTTCTTCATGAATTATTCTCTACCTCGTTTCTAAAGTTATGGATGTAACAATCCCCACTCACTTGCCTCACTGTAGATGACGAATATAAACCATGCGCGTTATGCCACTAGCCACTTTGGGGGATGGGAGCAGGGGAATGAACATTCCCTGCAAGGTGATTGCAAGGCATTTCTGATATTTCTTTAATCAAACCCAATGCGACTTGTTATGAAAATGAAATGAATGCTGGATTTAGGAATAGATTTGCAAGATGGATAGGGTCATAATCAAATCGCTCCGTTCTTTTGAACGGAGCGATTTTTTCTTCCTCTTGTTTTACAATTTTACCTTTGCTATTGTTACTTCGTTCGCTTCTTCCATCGCTTTCGCATGAATCGTGATGGGGAATTTTCCGTGTAGTGGGCTGAGTCGCGCACCAAGGAATGTCGGCTCGTAAAAGCCCCAACGCGCCAGCCAGCGGACGTTTCCTGTAAGCGCGACCGCGTCTTTCAATTCGTTAAGCGTTGCTGTATCCCAACCACCGAAGAGACCATAGAAGAAAATATAGAGCGGAAAACTGGGCAGGATGCCGATGAAGAAGATCAAGACACTGGTAAGCTGTTCGCCTTTCCAAAGGAAGCTGTTGAGCAGCGAGAGCACGCCGAAGTGTGCCGAAGCTGCCAATAGCGGCGCGAAGAGCGACTGCCAGAAGTAGAACTTCTGCGGGTAACAAATTTTGTGGTTGACGAAATAGGCTGTGATACCTTTGGCAAACAACCCAACGAAGTAAGCGATGATGAGGGCGGCCACTTGATAGCGTGCCAACAAAATCCATGCCAACACCACGCGGATAACCTGTTCTGAGAACACCAGAATAGATTTGAGATACGGCTTGTTTGAACCAAGCTGGACGTTGTCACCTACCCACGACGGGAATTGCACCGCGCCCCAGATCGTCAGCGGGATGACGTAGGTCGCCGCGCGCTGGAACTCCACGCCAGTGGAGCCAATAATGAATTTAGGCGCTACCGACAGCAACACCGTGCCGATGAAGGCGCTGGTTAGAGCATTATATTTATACGCCATGGCGCTGTAATACTGGCTGAGGGTGCGCTTGCTGTTCGAGATCGCTTCTGAGATGGCAGGCATCACACCATCATTGAGGGTCTGTGTCACATTGAAAGCGAAGATGAAATTCTGTGCCAACCCCCAATTGCCCCAGATCTCGGCATAATTGATGAGCCGCGCCTGTGTGATGGCAATCTCTGCGGCCTGACCAAACGACCATGCCGCCGAACCCAGCATTTCGAATACACCGAATTGGAACGATGTCTTGACGACCTCCCAATCGAAATGTGCCAGGAATAATATGCGAGCATTGAATCCGATGCGGCGGTAGAGCCACAGTCCCCACAGGAAGGTGATCAATTCCCCAGCGTAGGCTGCGATGCCGAGTCCGAGCAATCCGCCAAAGGAACCGCCGAACATAGGATGCGCCTTGCCCCACGCAAACATGATCGTCACAAAGATTGGCTGTACCAGCATGGGCATG
The DNA here is from genome assembly GCA_964555335.1 of uncultured Anaerolinea sp. Classification (GTDB taxonomy): domain Bacteria; phylum Chloroflexota; class Anaerolineae; order Anaerolineales; family Villigracilaceae; genus Defluviilinea. The sequence goes on along the minus strand of CAZKSG010000074.1, from coordinate 13,799 downwards.
ATGAGATTGGTGGAAATATCCAGCAGGCGGGAATAGTCGCCGCGTTGAAAGCCACCGAAGGCGTGACGCATGACCTGATAAAAGCCGGGAAGTTGGATCATGGAATGGATGATGACACTCCACGCGTACAACGCGTAGGCAGATTTTGGCGCGAATGTGCTTGCCAGCCCGATCACGATGGCAACTTGTACCGCTCCGGAAAGCGCCTGCCACCAGACGAAGACCTGTCCGTATTGGATGCCTTTCTTCGGGTCATGGACGCGATACTCGGACAGATATTTGATAAAGGCGATGCTCGTGCCCATGTCGAAGAACATCCACGCCAGGTTGAAGAACTGCGTCACGCGCCCCCAGATGCCCAGCGCTTCAGCAGAGGGAAGGATGTACGAAGGCAGGATCAAATTCTGGTAAATGATGAGCGGGATGAAGAGCACGAGTCCGATGGCGAAGGCGACGAGGAATCCGCCCAAGGGACGATGGAAGCCCACATTCTCCCAATTGGTATTTTCTTCCTTTGTCTCGAAGCGGGCATAGTTCGAAACAATGTTGTCCAACTCTTCAGGATGTCGCAGGCTGTAGCGGCGCACGAGAATAAATGCAGTCGTTGTCGTGATGATCATCAAGCCCATCACTGCCCAAAGGATGTTGCGCGCCAATGTGTGGGGGACAGGAGATGCGGGATAATCCGCGAATGAGAGCGGAGTCTGTCCCGCCGCGCGGACGGTCATGTGATAAATCAGGTAATTGAAATATGCCCATTCCTGGATCTGTGGATTGAACTCGCCCAGGAATGCGTTGAAGATGAAGCTCCTGCCGCCGTGTGCCGACCAGAGAACCCATTCGCTCGATTCGTACGCGGTGACCAATGGCTGTAACGCCGAGATCGGGGTCAGGATATCGTATCGATCCCGGATCTGAGGCGCACCGTTCCAGATAATCTCTTTCAGGAGAGGATCGTTTAATCCGTTAAGATGAGTCAAACTGACAGCGCCGGTTTGTTTTGTTAATTCGACTGGAAATTGAAGCAGGGCATTGACCTGTTCTTGTGTCGTGTTTTCCCCCAGGAGTAGGACCAACCCAGAGCCCTCATTAAGTTGTTCTGCAATGACCTTTATTTGTGGTATCTCCCCGTTCAGTACGAATACATCTGCTTGTGAAGGATCGGTGACAAAGGTGAATGTGCCGGCGGGAGCCAGTTCTAGCGCGACATGGATGTTATCGTTTACATCCCCTGCATAAAAAATTCGAATGCTGCCCGATGCAAAAACAGATGAAACCTGAAAAAGCGATACAACGATAACCAACAAAGCGGTGACGAGTTTTTGCATGGGGCTTCCCTTTGTGCACAGGAGTGTGTCTTGCCGATCACCTTCTCATGCGCCAAGGGTACTGTAGACTTCACTATTGCACAAGCCCAATTTTGCTCACTCTACATCAGGATCGATGGATAAACCGATGGTCTCCCTTGCCCCGCGGAAAAAGAGACTGCGGAACATGACCGTCATTTCCTCAGGGGTATAGTGCATCCCTTCTTCAAGCCACCAATCTACGGTGCTCAGGAGAGCCCCGCTGAAATAGGCGGCGAAGAACTCGATGGGCACTTTGAACAGAATGGGGATCGGGTCAGTGGCAAGTTTGTTTTGTACAAAGGAGACAATTGCCTCCGTGCTGATCTTGCGAATACGCTCATAATTCCGGCTGGACTTTGCGCTTTTCAGCAGGATGTAATACAGGTCTGAGTGATCCTTGATATGTTGAAAGACCATTAGTAATGGACGGGGAGAAATATGTTTGGGCGATTTACTTTCCGGGGAGTCATCCGCCGGGAACCAATCTGAAAAAGGGATCTCTGATAGAGTCTCTGCACGCTCATTTGCCATCTCACTAAACTCTTCCAGGATCAGATCTTCCTTGTCTTTGTAGTGCAGATAAAACGTGGCGCGTCCCACATTGGCACGTTCTGTGATCTCCTCCAGGGAGATATCGTCGTAGCTTTTTTGTTTGAGCAAATCGATCAGGGCAGTGCGCAGGGCCAAACGGGTCCGCTGAACACGCCGGTCGATCTTATTTTTTTTGTCAGGTGGGAGCATGATTAAGCCTTTCCCTGCCATTGACAAGGCATCATTCCCAATTATAATGGACAATATACAATAATGTACATAGTCTATTATTATTAAATCATTTTAATCTTTCTACAAAACCGTTATATTTGAGGATTTTGTGCCTGCTTCTCGTCAAAATCGTGAGAATGTTAGTGGTGAGGCTACATCAGCTCTTATCGAAATGAACTCCGTGGTGAAAATTTATTCCACCGCGGCGGGTGAGTTCACCGCGCTAAAAGGTATCAACCTCCAAGTAGTGAAGGGTGAATTTGTTGGCATCGTCGGAAAATCCGGTGCGGGAAAATCCACGTTGTTGAATATGGTCTCCGGTGTGGACCATCTTTCATCGGGAGAGGTCGTTATCCGCGCCAACGGATCACCTGTTTCCATCCATTCCATGAATGAAGACGCGATCGCTCTCTGGCGCGGGCAAACACTGGGCGTTGTCTTTCAATCATTCCAGCTTCTGCCCATGCTTACGCTCGTTGAAAATATTACCCTGCCGATGGATCTATGCGGGAATTTCAATCCACGACACTCCCGCGAACGTGCGCTTGAACTATTGCGCCTCGTGGAGATCGATGAACATGCAGATAAGCTTCCCGCCTTCATTTCCGGTGGTCAGCAGCAGCGTGTGGCAATTGCACGCGCCCTTGCCAATGACCCGCCGATCTTGATCGCAGACGAGCCAACCGGCAGCCTTGACTCGGTCACAGCTGATCACATCCTTGAACTCTTCGAACATCTTGTTGCCGACCAGGGCAAGACGATCGTGATGGTCACGCACGACCAGTCGCTGACATCACGCTTTTCGCGCACGTTGGGAATCGTCGATGGGGAGTTGGCTCCTATAACGGAATTATCCAACGGTGTGAAAGGGAGGCGAAACGAATGACCCCGCCTCGTTCCAAGCGGAAATCGGTTTCCGATAAACATACCATGTCCACGCCCGAGGCGATGATCGACATGCACGGCGTCGTCAAGACCTTCAAGAATGCGGCAGGTGAATTTTCCGTTCTCAAAGGTGTCGACTTGACGATCAACCGCGGCGAGTTTGTTTCCATCGTCGGTAAATCAGGCAGTGGCAAATCCACGTTGTTGAACATGATCACGGGTATCGATCATCCTACAAAAGGACAAGTCGTCATTGGGGGCACGGATATTTATACAAATGTGACGGAGAGTCAGCGTTCGCGATGGCGTGGACGTAATTTGGGAATTGTGTTCCAGTTCTTCCAATTAATGCCCATGCTCACACTGCTCGAAAATGTGATGCTTGCCATGGACTTTGCCGAGATGTATGACTTTGATGAACGCCCGGCGCGCGCCATGGAAATGCTTGAGTTGGTTGGCCTGGAAAAAATTGCAAACAAGCTGCCGGTACTTGTTTCAACCGGGCAGCAGCAACTCGCTGCCATTGCACGCGCGCTGGCCTGCGATCCTCCGTTGCTGGTTGCCGATGAGCCAACGGGGAACCTGGACACCAAATCAGCCAACCAGATCATTGATCTGTTCGAAGAACTGACCCGGCGCGGCAAGACCGTTGTCATGGTGACGCACGATCCGTCGCTGACCTCGCGTACGACGCGCAACATCATCATTGCCGATGGCGAGTTGATCGATGAGACTGTCGCTCGTTCATTGCCATGGCTGCGTCACCGCCACATGATGGAATTTACCCGCTTGATCGAAAAGCGCACGTATCCTCCGAATGAGACCATCATTCCGCGCAATATGCACGTGGAATATTTCTTCATGATCCGCAAAGGCGAAGTGGAAGTGGTTCTGCAGGAACGCAAGAACCAGGAAACGGTAATTTCACGTTTGAAACCGGGCGAGTTCTTCGGCGAGATCGAGTTGATGCGCGGCGGTAAGTCCATTGCCAATGTTCGCGCGGGGGCAAAGGAGCCGGTGGAAGTGTTCATGCTCAAGCGTGAAGATTTTATGCGCGTCATCGAGCAGTCGCCTATTACGGCCGATGCAATTGGGAAAATCGTCCAGCAACGCCTGGATGCCCATCGCGCTGCGGATAGCCGGAAGGTTCCGCGCTTCCTTGATAAATTATTCCGACCCTCAGGTTCATAAATGATGAAACCACGCTGGCGAAAAGTATTTCACGATCTAATCGATAATAAAGGGCGTACCCTGCTGGTGGTCTTTTCGATCGCGGTGGGAGTGTTTTCCATTGGCGTCATCGCAGGAGCATATCAGATCATCTCGAACGATATGAGTGTGTCATATGCGGCGAATAAACCAGCCAATATTGAAATGCGGTTGTCTGATTTCGATGAGGATGTATTGACCTCCGTTCGAAGCGAGAGAAACGTGGAGAATGCCGAAGCCCGGCGTGTGTTCAATATGCGGGTGCGCGTGCCTGGCACCGAAAAATGGACAACGCTCGATATGACTGCTTTCGAAAGCTTTGAAGACAATACCATTAACCTGCTAAAACCCATTGAAGGTGTCGCCGTGCCGCAGAAGCGCGAGGTTTTGCTGGAAAAGGATGCGCTTCAAGACTTGAACGTGAAACCCGGCGAGCTGCTCGAATTTCAACTCCCTGACGGCACCACAAAAACCCTGCCTGTGGTTGGCATCGTGCAGGATACAGCGGCTGGTGCAGGCGATTTTCTTGCCGATCCCTTTGGGTATATTACTACGGATACCTTGCAGTATTTGGGTCAGCCTAAATTATATGACCGACTTCTTGTAACCGTTTCAGGGAATGGCGATGACGCTCTCTATATTCGTGAGGTGGGGGCGGCCGTAAAAGACAAGATCGAAAAAGGTGATGTGACCGTCACTCGTTCCCGTTATTCAGAGACGCATGAGCACCCGTTGGGCAGCACGATCAACGCCGTATTGGGAATTTTACTGGCGTTGGGTGTCCTGATCGTATTGTTATCCAGCTCCTTGATCGCGAACACATTGAGCGCGTTGTTGAATCAACACTTGCGCCACATTGGGGTCATTAAACTGGTGGGCGGGCAGCGCAAACAGGTCTTCCGCATGTACATTACGCTCATCATGTCGTTTGGCATCATTGCTCTGGCGATTGCCGTCCCATTCGGCGGTATCGGAGCATACGCCCTTGCTGACTTTATTGCGACTACATTGAGCTTTAGCCTGTTGGGCTACCGTATTGTGCCGTTGGCCTTTCTTATTCAGATTGCTGTAGGGCTGTTCGTTCCATTGATCGCCGGCCTTGCACCCGTCATCAATGGGTCACGCATCACAGTCTTAAAAGCCCTCAGCGGGGACCTCGCTGAAGATGAGATCCAGTTTGTGAACGGAGAGATGCGCCTCTCCTGGTTCGATTGGGCTCAGGTGAAGGTGACGCGTGTCCTGGCAGCGCGCGGAATCCATATCCCGCGTCCATTCATCATTTCATTACGCAACACGTTTCGCAGGAAGAGACGCCTGGCATTGACCCTGTTCACTCTGACAATGGGCGGTGCGATCTTCATCTCTGTCTTCAATGTGCGCGTGACTCTGCACGATTACGTTGGACAAATCGGCAAATACTTCCGTGCCGATGTGACGCTTGATTTCGACAAGGCATACCGCTTGCGGGAAGTCGAGCGCGCCGTGATGAAGGTGGATGGTGTCACACACGTCGAAGGTTGGCAATTTGCGAGCGGTGAATTGATGGATGCTGACAAGAATGTAATCGAGAATATTACCCTGCTGGCTCCACCTGCCGCGAGTGGATTGGTACAGCCTCTCCTTGTGGAAGGTCGTTGGTTAAAAGCCGATGATGTGCGAAAAATGGCAGTGAGCGAAGGCTTGCGGCAATCGTTCCCTGGCTTAAAGGCTGGCGATTTTATCAATATGCGGGTCAATGGACACGATGAGGTCTGGCAGGTGATCGGCATCTTCAAGTTCGTCAACCAACAGGGTATTCTGGGCTATGCTCCGTTCGAGTATGTTTCTGAGATGAACAACCAGGCGAATCGTTCCTTCTCCTATAGGATCGTAACTGAGCAGCACGACCGCCCTTATCAGGATGCAAAAGCCGAAGAACTGGACAAGTATCTGCGCGATCAAGGATATAAGGTCCGCCTTGCACAGGCGGGAAGCGCATCGTTGGATTCGGCTGTGGAAAGTCTCGACATTCTGGTTGTATTTTTGTTGATCATGGCGATCCTGACAGCCATTGTCGGTTCGATGGGTTTGACCGGCACGATGGGCATGAACGTGCTCGAACGCACGCGCGAGATCGGTATCACACGCGCCATTGGTGCCGATGATCGTGCTGTGATGCGGACAGTCATTGCAGAAGGTCTCGTGATCGGCATGATCTCGTTTGGAATGGCGATTATTCTTTCAATCCCATTTACGTACGGGCTTTCCTATATTGTGAGTCTGGCGATCTTCCAAACCCCGATCGAAGTGGTATTCACATACCTGGGATATGCCATCTGGCTGGGATTGGTTTTGGTTCTCTCTACTCTGGCGAGCATCCTGCCTGCGCGTAATGCGGCGCGACTCACGATCCGCGAGGTGCTGGCGTACGAATGAATCCCGTCTCGGTAGTTGAGTATCATATATCAAATCAAACTTTTTATTTGCATGTACGTGCTGGCTGCGTCCAGTAGACAATTTGCTAAGGAAGGTAACAATGAAGAAGACATTTTTTAAAACAATGATGCTGCTTGTAGTATTGACACTGGCGATCAGCGCATGTGCCAACAAGCAGGCAGCAACGGTGTCTCCTGCCACCGTCGATGCCCAGGCTGCAAATGGGACCGTGGCGGAGGGAAATCTCAAGCCGGAGCGGGCTGTGAATCTGGTGTTCCAGGCGCCCGGCATTGTGGAACAAGTGGACGTCAAGATCGGGGACAAGGTTAGCGCAGGGGATGTGTTGGCGCGCCTCTCGAATGCCAGTCAGGCTGAAGCGCAACTCGCTGCGGCCAAACTGGAACTGGTCACGGCGCAGCAGGCACTGGATACGCTCAACCGCACGGGTGACGAGAACCTTGCCTCTGCATGGACCGCCTATATGGATGCCCAAGTTGCCCGCGCCGATGCTGAGCGCGAATGGGAAAAGCTCAATCTGGACGATATTGACGACCGGATCGAAGATGCCAAGACGGAGATCCAGGATCGAGAGCAGGATCTCAAAGATGCGCAGGAGGAATTCGACAAATACAAGGATCTAGACAAGGACAACTCCAAGCGCAAAACAGCCGAAGATGATCTGGAGACCGCCCAGAACGACTACAACGAAGCTTTACGCAAACTGGAGGAGATCACCCGCGAGCGCGATGCCGTCCTTGCAACGTTGGATGCTGCCAAGGCTACAGAAGCCGAAGCCAAACATCAGTATGAGATTTCGTCCAAGGGCGTAAACGCAGATCAGCTCACGCTGGCACAGGCTCGTTTGGAGAATGCCCAGGCACAGGTGGCAGCTGCAGAGTCGAACCTATCCAACTATGTGCTGACTGCTCCGTTCGATGGCACTGTAGCGGATGTAGCGATCGAAATCGGCGACCAGGTAACGGCTGAGTCCCGAGCCGTGTCTGTTGCGGATGCCTCCTCCTGGATGGTGGAGACCACTGACATCACCGAGCTTGAAGTTGTGGATATTGCCGTGGGCCAGAAAGTCACGTTCACAGCCGATGCGATTCCCGGTGTCACGATGAATGGTGTGGTCAGCGAGATCAGCCAGTCATCCTATACCCAAAGCGGCGATGTGATCTACACCATCCGCATCAAGGCAGATGAGGTGGACTCGCGCGCGAAATGGGGCATGACTGTGGAAGTTAATTTTGAACCGTTGGACCAGTAAAATATCTTGCGAGATCTTAATTAGAACACCTGTTGGATTGAAATCGCAATTCTCGTGCGCGCTAATGAAATAGCTCCGAGAAAGAGCAAAACCGGGAAAACCCGGCGGCGCAAAGTCATGGGTCTAAAGCTGAACTGAGCCAGGACCGCCAGACTGCCGAGAATAGTAAAATCACGCGAAAACGTGGTGGCACAGAGTTCGGCATCTAAAACCAGTGTGCACGTTTGCCGGTCACGATCGACCAACCAACCGAAACGCAAAACCAGGAAAACCTGGTGACGCAAAGTCATGGGTCTACCGTCACAATTATTTTCGTGACTATGATTGCCAGACTGCCGAAGAGCAAAATTTCTGGGATGGCCCTTGCGGTCGTCCCAGAATACGTTAAGCGATGCTTCGCCTCTTTCCAAGCCGACGGCTCTTTTCGTTGAATTGACGTTTTCTTCCCCGGGCATTTTCAAAATTTCATGCTCGCAAAAGTATCTGTCACTCAAGTTCCAGACGCGGAATAAACGCTGTTCGTGATTTCAGGTCAAATGAACAGCCGGGTGTTAACACATGGATCACAAGTCCACTCACCGCTATGGAACGCGAATGGGTAACCTCCGCTACGTTTGTTGCTTTCATGTTCTTCCCATCGACGATCGTGACCGCATTCTTCCCACAGACGGTGATATGCCGGTCATCTTCCACGATCGCGGCCGTGTTCTCATCCACCCCGATGCCGAGTGCTCCCGGATGCATGGAAATGGCATAGGCCAGCCGCCCCAGTCGGTCGCGTTGACGGAAATGCTGATCGAAGATGATCTTGTCTGTGAATCCAAAGCCTGTGGCAAATTGTGCAATACGTTCACGCGGAGTCGCTCCACCGTGTCCATAGGCGATCATGACCTTTGATTGCACAGCGGTGCCAGCCGATGTCCCGGCAATGACCGTGCCACGTCGATACGTGGCCAATAATTTCTGTTCGAACTTTGTACCACCTATCAGCGATGTGAGTCGCATCTGTGTTCCACCAGCAATGAAGATCCCGGTCGCTTTTTGCAAAGCATAGCGATGTTCCTTTCGATCTGCTTCCTCCCGGCTGCGAAATTCAAGAGAAATGGGTCTTTTCTTTAACCCAAGCTTCTGAAACGCCTTTGCATATTCTTTCCCTGTTTTTGCCAGGCTCGATGCCTGTGGGAGGATAACGATGTTCGCTTTTGCACCACCTGCCCGTTTGATGAATTCTTCGAAGATACCAGGTTCTTCAAAATTCACCGCGCCGCCGATCGCCATGAGAGTTGTCATTGTGTCACCTATGTTTGGATGTTAAAGTGAGGATACCTGAAAAATGTACAAATGGAGAACTTCTTTCCTCTTTCATCCCTTCGACAAACTCAAGGCGAGCCTTTATAATCCTCTTCATGTCCAATACCAAAAACCGCTCCCTCGACCCCGAATCCAAGCCTGACGATCGTGTGGATAACGCTCTCCGTCCACAAAAGCTCGATGATCTGATCGGACAGGACCAGGTTAAGGAAAATTTGTCCATTCTTATTGCGGCGGCACGTCAACGCGGTGAGGCGTTGGATCATGTCCTGTTCTATGGCCCCCCAGGTTTAGGAAAGACTACACTTGCCCATGTCGTTGCCAATGAAATGGGCGTCAATGTCAAGGTGACAGCGGGTCCGGCCATTGAACGTGCTGGTGATCTGGCCGCGATTCTCACCAATCTTCGTGCTGGTGACGTATTGTTCATTGACGAAGTCCACCGTTTGGGACGCGCCGTGGAAGAGGTGTTATATCCCGCCATGGAAGATTTCGCACTCGATATTGTTATTGGGAAGGGACCTTCGGCTCGTTCCATCCGTTTGAAGTTGCCCCGTTTTACGGTGGTCGGCGCGACGACACGTCTGGCGCTGGTTACCGCTCCCTTGCGAGCGCGCTTTGGCGCAGTCTACCGTCTGGATTATTACGATCTGCCTGCCATGCAGTCCATTGTCTCACGCGCGGCGAAAATGTTGAACGTGGAGGCAGACGAAGGCGGCGTGACTGAGATCGGCCGCAGGGCCCGCGGGACTCCGCGTGTAGCTTTGCGCCTGCTGCGACGTGTCCGTGATTATGCCCAGGTCCGCGCGGATGGTACTGTGACGCGAAATGTCGCCAGGGAGGCGTTGGATTTGCTGCAAGTCGATCCGCTTGGGCTCGATGATGTAGATCGCCGAGTGCTCAAGACGATCATTGAAAAGTATAACGGTGGGCCCGTCGGCTTGAACACGATCGCCGCTTCCATCAGTGAAGAGCAGGACACGATCATGGATGTGGTCGAGCCATACCTGCTTCAACTTGGATTTCTCGACCGCACTCCGCAGGGACGCGTTGCCACCAAATCTGCCTATGAACATCTTGGCTTGCCCTATACAGCGGAAGGACAGCAGAAGCTTTTTTAATATCATTGCGAGGAGTGATAGCGCCGAAGCAATCTCCCTGCGACCATTGGTATATTTATGGAAAATATCGCCCGTTTGTTGATTATTGGTGGGATTATCCTAATCCTTTTAGGTGGGGGAATCTATCTTGCCGCGAAGTTGGGTATCCCGTTTGGCAGATTGCCCGGTGACATTCGCATTGAGGGGAAGAATGGATCATTCTATTTTCCGGTGGTTACATCATTATTATTGTCTATTATTTTGACGGTGGTGTTGAATTTGATCGCGAAGTTGTTCAAGTAATTTTGACAAATCGCTTTACTGTTCTGAATATTGGCCCCATACTGAATGAAAACATCCGACTTCGAGTACCATCTCCCTGAATCATCCATTGCGCAAACGCCAGCAGAGCCGCGTGACTCGTCGCATTTGCTGGTTCTGCATCGCGATACAGAGGCTCTTGAACATCGTATCTTTCGTGACGTGGGGGAGTATCTTCGTGCTGGGGACCTGCTTGTTTTAAATCAAACGCGCGTCATTCCGGCACGTATCTACGCACGCAAAGAGACTGGCGGGCGTGTAGAACTACTTTTACTGCGCCGTCGTGATACGCTAACTTGGGAAGCTTTGGTGGGCGGAAAGGGTCTGCGTGTAGGCAAGAAAGTGCGTGTGGAGAATGGGCCTGATGCAGAGATTATTGAAATTCTCGATGGGTCTGAGCGCGTTATGCGATTTTCAGAACCGATCGAGCCATATTTCTCAAAAGTGGGGAACGTGCCTTTGCCACCTTATATCCATGAAAAATTGAACGACCCTGAGCGTTATCAGACAGTCTTTGCCCGTGAGCCAGGCTCTGCTGCCGCGCCCACAGCTGGGCTGCATTTCACACCGCGATTGTTGGATGAATTGCAGGCAAAGGGAGTAAAGATCGCTTACGTCACGCTCCATGTGGGCTTGGATACGTTTGCCCCGGTGACGGAAGATAACCCAGAAGAACACAAGATCCACTCGGAGTGGTGTGAATTGTCACAAGAGACCGCTGATCTTATTAATGAAACAAAGAAATCTGGTGGGCGCGTTGTTGCAGTGGGGACAACATCGGTGAGAACCTTGGAAAGTGCGGCAAGTGCAAATCAAAGATCTAAAATCGATAATGTGGTTTCTGTCGCTGCTTTCACTGGACCTACTTCATTGTTTATCCTGCCTGGTTATCAATACAAAATCGTGGATGTGATGATCACAAACTTTCATTTACCAAAGTCTACACTGTTGATGTTGGTCAGTGCGTTTGCGGGACGTGAGAAGATTCTCGAAACCTATGAGATTGCGATCAGGGAAGGATATCGCTTCTATTCATTTGGTGACGCGATGTTGATTGTCTAGGTATCGGTGCTAGGTAAACTGGTGGCAAAAATTTAGGGAGATCAAACTACCAAATGTTGAAACGCTCTCAACTTGGAAAGCTAAATCAAGAAATTATCCAATGCCGAAAGTGCGAACGGTTGGTGCAATGGCGTGAGGAAGTGGCACGCGTCAAGCGCAAGGCATATCAGGATCAGGATTATTGGGGCAAGCCTGTGCCCGGATTCGGCGACCCGAACGCACGTATCATGGTGGTGGGACTTGCCCCCGGTGCGCACGGTTCGAACCGGACCGGGCGAAACTTTACTGGCGACGCGTCGGGTAACTTTCTATATCCGGCGTTGTACCGGGCCGGGTTCGCGAACCAGCCCACGGCAGAGTCGCGGAGCGATGGCTTGAAGTTGAAGGATGTTTTCATAACGGCATCTGGTCGTTGCGCACCGCCGGCCAATAAGCCAACTCCCGAGGAATTGAATAATTGTCAGCCGTTTCTTGAACGGGAACTGGGAATTCTGAAACCACGGGTGATTGTCTGTCTCGGTCGGATAGCTTTTGAGAGGGTCATGCGGATATATTCGGTTCGAAATTCGGCTTGGAAGTTCGGGCACGGCGCGGTTTACCAAATGGATCATGGTATCTGGCTCCTGTGTTCCTATCACCCCAGCCAGCAGAACACGCTCACGGGAAAGTTGACTGTGGAAATGTTCAATGATATTTGGAAGAAAGCGAAATCACTCATCAATGAAGATTCTTAAACGCGTCCTTCTGGGACTTTTGATCGTTATCATCGTAGGAATGTTGGGATTTGTTATCTGGGCAAAGACGCCATTAAGAGCTGCACCTGAAGCCTTGTCCGCGCTCGAGTCAGATTCAAATATTACGGTGACGATGGGTAGCTATATCACATTTAAGCCTGCGAATATGGAACCGACCACAGCTTTTGTCTTCTATCCTGGTGGTCACGTGGATTACCGCTCCTATGCCGTTCCACTGCGCAAAATTGCGGAACGGGGTTATCTGGTCATCCTGCTGCCAGTACGGCTCAATCTCGCGTTTTTCGATATTCACGCAGCAGACAAGGCGATCGCAGATTTCCCGCAGATCGAACATTGGGTTGTGGGTGGACATTCACTGGGCGGTGTCGCTGCTTCACTCTATGCCAGCGAAAAGAACATGTTTGATGGCATTGTGTTTTGGGCGTCTTATCCTGCAGGTGAGGAATTGAAGAACACGACCATGAAAGTCCTTTCGATCTACGGCACGCGCGATATGGGTGGATTGGAAACGTTTGACGCCTCTCGCACCAACCTGCCCACGGATACAGAATTCGTTATCGTTGATGGCGGCAACCACGGACAGTTTGGCGATTACGGCTCTCAGCCCGGCGATAATGAAGCGACCATTTCCCGTGTGGAACAGCAATCTCAGGTTGTGGATGCCACCGTACGATTTTTGGATTCTTTGAGCAAGTGATCTTGGTGTACGATTCAATAGCCTATGCAGTATGTTGGGAAGGGTGACTAACGTGATGAGCAAGTTGATAACGCCGGGGGACTTCGCACCTGATTTCGAGTTGGAGGATGTTCAAGGCAATCGGGTTCGTCTATCGAACTTTCGCGGTAAGCCTGTTCTATTGGCATTCCTGCGTGGATTCATGTGACCATACTGCCGCGCGCAGTTAGCGCGTTTACGTGATGAATATGAAAAGTTCACGAGCCGCGGTGTAGAGATCCTTGCCGTAGGACCTAATGCCCCGGCGACTTTTGAGCAATACTGGCGAAATGAGCGTATTCCGTTCATCGGTTTGTCCGATGCAGATCATTCTGTAGCGGTGCTATATAGACAGGAAGTCAACCTTTTCAAGATGGGACGCATGCCTCTGAGCTGTGTCGTGGATGCCAAAGGCTACATTCGTTTTGCACATTATGGTGTATCCATGAGAGATATCCCGTCTAACGATGAGTTGTTGCAGGTAATAGATGAACTGAACAACTCATCCAACTAACATGACACTCGGAAAAATCGCTTTTCTCGGTTCAGGTGAGACCTCTCTTGCGGGAGGTCGCATCTTTGAATCGCTGGCCCGCGATATCCAGGGACCATTGCGCATCGCGTTGATGGAGACGCCAGCGGGTT
>CAZKSG010000073.1:0-20175 GCA_964555335.1 uncultured Anaerolinea sp. | reverse complement strand
TGACTTACTCAGCGGGAACCCACGCGCCGTCTTTCACGATGTAGAACACCGGACCGGACGCATTGCATTCGCCGTTTTCCTGACAAGTGATAACACCGGCGATGCCCTGATAGTCCTTCATGCCGCGGACAGCAGCCACGAGTGCGCCACGCGGGATGTAGAGGGTATCGCCCTGAACGATCGCTACGCTGTTGATCGCCTTGATCAACGCGCCGACTGCATCGTAGGAGTTCCAGGTATAGGCAGAGAGAACGCCAGCTTCGGTGCCGTATGCGCTCAAATATGCGCCGTTGAACTTGACGATGGGATCTGTTCCGGGAGGAACGAGGGTTGCGGAATAGACGCCTTCACCCTTGTCGCCGACCTTGGCGAGGAAGTCTTTGCCGTAGATGCCATCGCCGCCGAAGAAGGTCACGCCGGAGAGTCCAGCCGCTTCCATCTGGTTGACGAGCACAGCAGCTTCCGCGTTGTACCCACCGAAATAGATGGCTTCCGGGGCGGCTGATGCAATCGCTGCCAACGGGGCGCTGTAATCGGATTCACCAGGAGTGATCGCTTCGAAAGCCACGGCTTCGCCGCCCATGGAAACAAAGTTTTCCTTCACAATATTGGCAAGACCCTGACCGTAGTCACCGCCATCATGGATGAGCGCCAGCTTCTTGATGCCTAGTTTTTCATACAGGTACTTCGCCGCAGCTTTGCCTTGATCGGTGTCGGTGAAGGCGTTACGGTTGAAGACCTTGGAACCCTTGGTGGTCAAATCGGGGTTGGTGGCGGAGGGGGACATCATCGGGACGCCAGCCTTTTCGTAGATGGGCATGGCAGCCGCGGTCGCGCCGGAGAAAGCGTGTCCAGCCATGGCAACAAAGGTCGGATCTGCAACCAGTTTGTTTGCCACGGCGGCGCCGCCTTCGGCGGAGGCACCATCGTCTTCAATAGCCATTTCCACTTTCCAGCCCTGAACGTTGCCCATGTCGGCAACAGCCAGCTTCATGGCGTTGGACATATCGATACCGAACTGGGAGTAATCGCCAGTCATCGGTCCAGCGTAACCAACCTTGATGGTCTGGTCCTTGGCGATCACGGCGCAGCCGAGGTCGGCGTTACAAGCCTCAGGTGCTGCAGCAGCCTTTGGACCACATGCCGCGAGTACGAGCGCCGCGACGAGTACAACAAACAATGCAATACGTTTCATCTTCTGTCTCCTTTGAGTATGTTTCCGATCAGGCATTTGCCCTTATTCAGATCCAGATAAGGAAAACGCCCGGATAACGGCTTATTAAATTCAGAGAAACAGGTGAAGCTTCTCTGAGTAACGGATACCTATAAATATGTTTTGCAGGCTGGAATAGTAGTATCGACCCAGTATCAATATAGAAGTTCCCGAAACTCGGAAACGAATCAATCCACGAAATGAGAGTAGCGTCCTTCTGTGAGACGTCGTTTGCCTTCTTCCAGCAGATCGTCAGGGATCACTTTGAGCGTCTCGCCAACATTACGATCTTGGGGTTGGCGCGGGGCCTCTCCATTGGCAAGGAACGTCAGACTCTCGGCCATCAATTCGCCGGCTAAAGTGGCGATGCGTGCGTTCAAGCTTTCGTACGTGTCTTTGTGATACACCGGCAACTCGCGTCGGACGATGATATCACCCGTATCAATTCCTGGATCGATGAAGTGGGCCGTGGCACCTTGCTTCATGTCCTTATAAAGAGCCCAACCCACCGACGCCGAGCCTCTCAACCATGGGAGTAAACCCGGGTGGGCATTGACCGTTGCGCGGCGAGGCGTTTCCAGAATGGATGGTTTGATAATGCGTGTGCCACCAAGCACCAGCACATCTGGTTTTTCAGCTTCGAGTAATTCTCTGCAGGTTGTGTCATTATGATTCGCGACGCAATAGAACGGAATTTTTCGTCCCGTGATTAGTTGTGTCAAGCGGGGGGGAACAGGTTGCCCGGCAATACGACTGAGAAATTTCTCCCGTTCCACATCGCCAACACCCGAGACTTCCTGAACGATCATGCTCGGTACCAGGTCGCGTTCCAGCAGGATGCGTAACATCTCTCGTCCGTAGGGATGTTCTTCCAGTACCAGGAAAGCGAAATGTAGGTTCATGATGGATAGCCTCGTTACATTGCGGAACAAGTTGCATTCGAGATACGGCTACAGAATTCTGTCCGTCTCGAAGTGCTGTAAATGCGTTTTTTTTCACAAGTTGATGGTTTCACATTATAAAGGATTCTGTCTGCTTGACTAGGCAAAGATTAATGTCATCTATTTTGTACTGATTGTAAGTTTGTGTCTGCACTGCCATTTACGAGCAACCCCCGTCTCTCGCGAAGAGACGGGGGTTGCTTCTTATTTCAACCTTTTATGCCGGTACTCTTTGTGCCGCTTCAAAACCTCTGCGTAAGGCTTCAAAATTCTTTGGCAGCAGGTGTTTGTGACGTGCTGGCAGGTGACCTTCCAATGCCTTTTCCACGTCCTGCAAGGTGATCTCAGGCAGTACGGTCAGTAAGGCACCGACAGCCACCATGTTCAGCAGCTTCTTGTCACCGATCTCTTCGGCGATCTCATTGCATGGAACCATGATCACATTAATATCTGTACGTTTTGCCACACGGTCTACCATGGATTGGTTGACGATCAACGTCCCATCCGTTGCGAGTGTCTCTTCGTATTTGTCAAACGAAGGCAGATTGAGTGCGATTGCCAGTGGAGGATTCTTCACGAGCGGTGAACCGATCTCATCGTCTGCAATTACAACCGTACAATTGGCAGTACCGCCGCGCATTTCGGGGCCGTAGGAGGGAATCCAGGTCACCTCTTTACCGGCATCCATCGCTGCGTACGCAACGACCTGTCCGCCAAACAACACACCCTGTCCACCGAACCCTGCAATAATGATTTCTTTTTGCATATTATCTCCATGTCACACCGGCACTTGCGTCCGGTGCAAGTGTTGCGAGCATTCCTTGCGAAGCAATCCCATAATTAGAGGGAGATTGCTTCCCGAAGGTCGCAATGACATCAAATCTTGATCTGTGCCACACCTGTAGCGACCTTGTAATCGCCAAGTGGATACGCAGGAACCATGTTCTGCTCCACGAACTTCAGTGACGTCACCGGAGTCATGCCCCAATTGGTGGGGCAGGTGGAGAGCAGTTCGACCATCGAGAAGCCAAGTCCGCGTGCCTGGGTTTCGAATGCCATGCGGATGGCCTTCTTGGCAAGGCGAATATTCTTCGGATCATGCAATGAGCGACGAACTACATAACCTGCACCATCCAAAGTGGAGAGCATCTCTGCCACGCGAATGGGGAAGCCTTGTGTTTCCACATCGCGTCCGTTCGGGGATGAGGTGGTCTTCATGCCCGGCAGTGTGGTAGGCGCCATCTGACCGCCGGTCATACCGAAGTTGGCATTGTTGATGAAAATGACGGTCAGGTTCTCGCCGCGTGCCGCTGCATGGACGATCTCTCCCATACCGATGGACGCAAGATCGCCATCACCCTGATAGGTGAAGATGATGCGGTCGGGAAGCACACGTTTGAGTCCAGTTGCCATCGCGGGAGCGCGTCCATGCGGAGCTTCGACGAAATCGGTATCGAAATAGTTATAGGCGAACACGGCACATCCCACTGGCGCGACGCCGATCGTACGGTCAATGACACCCATCTCCTGCAATACTTCGGCAACAAGACGATGCGCCACACCGTGCGTGCAGCCTGGGCAGTAGTGAGTGGGAGATTCGGTAAACCCTTCGGGTCGTTCGTATACAAGACAATTGGGTTCTGTCATTTTTACCTCTATGCGTGAACCATGCGCTCGATCCAGGCGTCGCGCGGATGGATATTCATGTCCGGCTTGGTGGTGGTCACACGCTCGATCTCATGCAGGATCTCATCTGGCAACGGAACCACGCCGCCCATGCGTCCATAGAACTCGACCGGAACGCGTCCCTTTACGGCGAGACGGACATCCTCCAGCATTTGGCCGGCGTTCATCTCGGTGACGAGGAATCCGCTTGCGCGCTCGACTAGTTGCTCGATCGCCTCGAACGGGAACGGGCTGACGGTGATGGGCCGCAGCAAGCCAACTTTGATTCCTTTTTGACGTGCGGCGCGAACAGCGGAGAGGGCGACACGCCCTGCGGTGCCAAAGCCGACGATCACGTACTCGGCGTCATCGAGGAAATATTCCTTGTAACGGACTTCGTTGCGTTGGATGGTGTTCCAGCGGGTCAAAAGCCGCAGGTTCATCTTCTCTTCTTCAACGGGATCAAGATAGATCGAGGTCAAGATGCGGCGCTCGCGCTTCCCCATGCGGCCGTTTGTTGCCCAATCCCAGTTGGCGCGTTGCAGAGGTCGCATCTCGGGTAGTTTGGCCGGTTCCATCATCTGGCCCACACAGCCATCGAGAATGACCATCACGGTGGAGCGATACTTTTCTGCGAGATCAAAGGAGAGCGCAGTAAGGTCCACAGCTTCCTGCACCGATGCAGGTGCGAGAACGATGTTGTGATAATCACCGTGGCCACCGCCATGCACGGCCTGGTTGTAGTCGGCCTGAGCCGGTGCGATGTTGCCGAGACCCGGCCCACCGCGCATCACGTTGACCAATACGGCCGGCACCTCAGTGCCTGCGATATACGACATGCCTTCCATCATCAGGCTCACGCCCGGGCTGGAGGATGTGGACATGACGCGCACACCCGCACAGGCCGCACCATAGACCATGTTGATCGCGCCCAGTTCTGATTCGGCCTGCACAAATGCGCGGCCGAGTTCGGGCATGCGTTTCGAGAGGTATTCCAAGATTTCGGTCTGTGGGGTGATGGGGTAGCCAAAGTAGGCTTCCAACCCGGCACGTACCGCAGCTTCTGCAATGGCTTCATTGCCTTTCCATAATTCTCTGGACATTTATTTCTCCTCCCTCACCCCAACCCCTCTCCCATTGGGAGAGGGGCAAGGGGTGAGGGTAAAAATCTACACCGCCGCAGCGGCGACCTTCGTTGTTTCGCGATACACTGTGATCGCGGCGTCGGGGCAGACTAGCGCACAAATAGCACACCCCGTGCATCCGTCCTTGAACGTGTGCGCGGGGTGGTAGCCTTTGGGGGTAAGCCTCGACATGTCCAACTCCATTACTTCTTGTGGACATGCACTTATGCAGAGCTCGCATCCTTTACAGTATGTATCGCTGACTTCGATCCAACCTTTTGCAGGCATTCGCTCTCCTTATGTCAAAAGATTGCCGCTTGTCTCATAAATAGGGTAACTAGATTATGCGGCACTTTGTAACCAGATAACTTTCATCCTGATTATGTCCTTTTATAGTTCAAGCGGGTAGTGCCATGCGTCATAAGCGGCGGTGTACAAAAATCATCCCTTCTGGAATGGTAGAATCTCTTTATATAGTACAGTAGGGCACACGAAAACGACAACTTGCCTGGTCGTTCAATATCTCCGCTGTGCCACTATGGAGGAAAAGATGTCTGATGCCGTCATTATTGACGCAATTCGCACGCCGGTCGGTGCGTTGGGCGGGACTCTCTCTTCGCTTCGCCCCGACGATATGGCTGCCCTCGTTATCAAGGAAATTGTCCAACGCAACAAGCTTGACCCCGCGCTCGTCGAAGAAGTGTTCTTTGGATGTGCGAATCAAGCCGGAGAAGACAACCGCAACGTTGCGCGTATGGCCGCGCTGTTGGCAGGACTGCCCGTGGAAGTGGGCGGTGTGACCGTGAACCGCCTGTGTGCCTCCGGTTTGAATGCCATCAACCAGGCCGCGCGCGCCATCAAAGCAGGGGAGGGAGATGTGTACATTGCGGGCGGAGTCGAGTCGATGAGCCGTGCACCGTATTCACTTCCCAAAGCCGAGACAGGTTTCTCATTCGGCAATCTCACTGCCTACGATACGGCGTTGGGCTGGCGTTATCCGAATCCCAAAATGAAGGAAATGTACGGCATCGACTCGATGGGTGAGACCGCCGAGAACATTGCCAGAGAGCGTCCGCACATTACGCGTGAGAAGCAGGATGCGTTCTCGCTGCGCAGTCATCAACGTGCGATTGCCGCGATTGATTCCGGGCGCTTCAAGGAGGAAATTCTCCCTGTAGCGATTCCGCAGAAGAAAGGCGACCCAAAGATCGTAGATACCGACGAACGTCCACGACGCGATACGTCAACGGAATCGCTTGCCAGGCTGAAGCCTTCGTTTGCGAAGGAAGGCGGCACGGTCACTGCTGGCAATTCATCGGGATTAAATGATGGAGCGGCGGCCTTGTTGGTGATGAGCGCTGATAAGGCCGAAGAGCTGAACCTCAAGCCATTGGCGCGCATTGTTGCCTCTGCTTCTGCGGGTGTGCCGCCGCGCGTAATGGGAATGGGTCCCGTGCCCGCCACGAAGAAAGCCTTACAGCGTGCGGGTCTCCAGATGAAGGATATCGGACTGGTGGAATTGAACGAAGCGTTTGCAATACAATCACTTGCCGTGATCGAAGATCTGGGCGTTGACCCCGAGATCGTCAACGTCAACGGTGGCGCGATTGCTATTGGACATCCACTGGGATGTTCAGGCGCGCGACTGATGACCACCCTTATCCATGAGATGCGTTTGCGTGATAACGTCAAATATGGGTTGGCAACGCTCTGTGTCGGTGTCGGCCAGGGTGAAGCGACGATCGTGGAGTGGCTCGGCTAAGGGACAGGAGGGAACATCTTCCCTCCTGATTTCGTTAAATCGCTTTAGGAGAGAGAGTATGCGATTGAAACTAGTATCCCTGTTTTTGATCTTTGCATTGTCCGCCTGCACATTTCAGGTGGAGGTGATCGAGACGCCAACCCCACAAATTGTGGAGCCTTCGCTGACCCCATTTCAGACATCCACACCGATTGCGCTGTCAGCCACACCCTTGCCATTTCCCCCAGATACACCTGTCCCGCCAGGGCAGGTCGAGCTTGCAACGTTCCCGCCTCCAGATGTATTGCCCATCGTGTTTCCTGTAAATGGGACGGCGCAGATCGTGGTTGGAAGTGTCGGCGATGGGCTTAGTCAGAAATACTCCCTGGATGCGTTCCAGGGACAGATCATGGCGGTTTCGATCCTGCCTGAAAACCCCGATCTTCAGAGTACATTCGAACTGGAGATCAAAGGCAGCGATGGTACAGTTCTCTGCCCGACACAAAACTACGGCTGTTCCTTCTGGCGCGGCGTGTTGCCATCCACTCAGAGATATTTCATCAATATCACGCCACAGGTAGGGGGTGTATTTAAGATGAGGGTGTCCATCAACCCGCCGGGAAAGGCAAACCAATACTTCGCCTACGACGATCCACTGGGACGGTACTCGCTCTCATTTTCGGATGAGTTCGCACCGATGCATTACAACGGCATACAGGCATCCAAATTTGCCCCGGAATTTGCCCTGGAATACATTGACACGAAACAATACGTGCCTACCAATCTGGGCGAAGCGTACTTCCTGCTCGGCTCCAGTACCGACCCGCAAGCAGTTGCCACTTGTACAGAGCCCACTTCCTTTGGTGCCCCGGAGGAGATCAAGGGTAGTATCCTGATCAATGGTATTACTTTTACCAAAGGTGAGGCAGCCGGTGTGGGAGCAGGAAATATTTACGAACAGATCTTTTATCGTACTGCATACAGCGGAACGTGTTTTGAGGTCACCTATTTCATTCATTATGGCAATATCGGAAACTATGAGCCTGGCCTGGTCCATGAATTTGATGAAGATGCATTGCTGCGTTCATTCGATCAAACATTGTCAACATTGGTACTGAAATAAGTTTCTCCGAAAGGATCCAGCTGGATGAAATTAAAGCTTTATCGGCTTATTATTGTTTTTGCCTTCGTTCTTTCGTCCTGTTCGCAAAAGGGAAACGCGGATTCTGGTCCACAATCGCCTGAACTTCCTCCTACACCCTATCCCGATACGCCGTCTCCGGCCGCCATTGACGCTCCATTGGTCGACGCACCTGCGCTTGTAAGCCTGGATATGCTCAATGAATTGGATGGCTGGGGCGTGAGTGAAACCAACATCGTCCGCACGAACGATGGCGGGGTCACATGGTACAACGTTACGCCACCTGATATTGCAGAGACAGGTTACAGCGTACATCTTTTCATTTTGAATAATGAACATATCTGGATGCAGAAGCCCGATTTCGATGCCTATCTCGACAGCGGGTTTCTTTACAGTACTCAAGATGGCGGCATTACATGGACGAATTTCAAAGTCCCGTTCAGTCAGGCAGATCTGCAATTTCTCGATGCCGACAACGGCTGGGCGATGGCGGACCTGGGGGCCGGCGCAGGTTCGGACGCAATCGCTATCTATCAAACCACAAACGGTGGATCAACCTGGACTCAAACATATATCAACAACACCAATGATCTCAACGCAGGCGATACCCTTCCGTTTGGCGGGATCAAGTCTGATCTTGTCGCCCGCGATATGAAAACTGCCTGGGTGAGCGGTGTGACGTATGCTCCCGGCGAGATCTATCTCTTTCGCACAGACGATGGCGGGCATACATGGGCACGCGTTTCTCTTATCGCGCCAGATGGTGTGCAGGATTTCGAGCTCGGTATCGATCGCGACCAGATGAAATTTGTATCGGCAAATGACGGATACCTTGCTGTACGCATGGTGGGTGACTTAACACAAACCGCGGTATATATCACGAACGACTCTGGAAACACATGGTCTTTAACACCCGCGATCATCAACGGTGCAGGGGCAGCGGTATTTTTGTCGGCGCAGGAGGCTGTTCTCTATAACGGCGAACGGTTCCACATCACGCGTGACGCGGCGCGTACCTGGGTCACTGTTTCGCCTGATGTGGCCTTCGGCGAGTCCTTTGCCGGCATGGATTTTGTCAACACCATGTCTGGCTGGGTCATCACTGTTGACCCAACAACCGGTCATCGTTCTCTATATCGAACCAGCGACGGAGGTGCAACATGGTTCCCCGTTATTCCCTGATCCTTTTGCTCGCATTTTTTTTGATTGGATGTCGGCCCGCGACTCCTGTGCCGACGGTTGCTCCCGTTGCCGAAGCAACAGCCACCTCTGTGGCATCATCCACCAAACCCGAGGAAACAGCGTTAGTGCGTAATGCACAATATCAACTCGGTTTGACCGATGCATTGCGGATCGTCCAATTGCAAAATGGGAAATATGAACAGGGTGTTTCCGGCTCAGACGAGTATGTTTCGGTCGTGATGACCGACCTGGTCTCTGCTGGCGACCTGAATGGTGATGGAGTGGATGAGGTGGCTGCGCTCATTGCTGAAAACTACAGTGGGTCAGGGGTGTTTGTGTTTCTCACGGTCTATACGATCGAAAATGGGACACCTGTATTCCTCACCTCTGCCATTGTGGACGATCGTCCGCAACTAAATGCGTTGAGCATTGCAAACGGTGAGATCGCTCTCGATGCCATCATTCATGGATCCAATGACCCGATGTGCTGCCCTGCACTGCGCACAACGCGACACTACCGCCTGCTGAACGGACAACTGAACATGACCGATTATGCAACCTTCACACCCGATGGACGACCGCGCATGATCAAGATTGAATCGCCTATGGATGGCACCGAGACATCAGACGCCGTGCAAATCAAAGGAAGCGTTGCTGTTGCCCCATTCGAAAACAACCTCACCTACAGCATCAAGGATGGTGCCGGGGTGGAACTCTCGCTCGGCGCAGTCGCGGTTTCGGCTGCAGAGTTGGGAGGTCCCGGCACGTTTGACCAGCGGATTAAGATCGGGAATATCATCTCTGGCACGGTGATTACCATTGAGATCCAGGATGTCAGCGCTGAAGATGGTTCATTGCTGTCCATGGATTCGGTGGAATTGGTTGTAAAATAAATATAAAGACAGGGTCGAAGGCCTGTCCTGGAGAAGACTCACTTATTGTTTCCGGAGGAAACCCATGCCCAACACCGTTCGTGATTGGATGTCGAAGCCTGTCATTGTTGTTGACCCTGATTCAAGCGTAAAGTATGCTCTTACATTGATGCGACGCCGCAAGATCCATAGTGTAGTGGTGTCCATGTCGGATACGAATCCCACTTACGGTATTGTCACATCCACTGATATTCGCGACAAGATCGCTGCAACAGGCCGCAACCCGGCAGAAACAACGGTCCGTGAGATCATGTCGGGTCCCATTTTTACAGGCAATCCCGATTGGACGTTGATGCAGTGTTCGCAGGTGATGCAGGAACGTAAGATCCATCATCTGCCGATTGCGGATGAAAGCGGGGCATTGATCGGCATTATCTCAGCCACCGATATTTTCATGGCCGTGGAGGAGATCGGTTGGATAGAGGAATAACCTAGAGGGACGGTAACAGCCGTCCCTTTTACACTTTATCATGCCAAAGCAGAAGTACTATGTGGTCTGGAAGGGACGTAAACCCGGCATCTTCACATCCTGGGCGGAGTGTGAGAAACAGGTGAAGGGATTTGTCAGCGCGGAGTTCAAGGCGTTTGGGTCGCTTTCTGAAGCGGAAGCA
This sequence comes from uncultured Anaerolinea sp., assembly GCA_964555335.1. Classification (GTDB taxonomy): domain Bacteria; phylum Chloroflexota; class Anaerolineae; order Anaerolineales; family Villigracilaceae; genus Defluviilinea. The sequence continues at coordinate 9,625 of CAZKSG010000073.1, read as the reverse complement.
GCGTTCAAGTCCAGATACGAATCGTACAAGGGCAAATCATCTTCGATGGGGAGGTGGAAGGAAGCCAGTGTTAAGCCAATCCTCCCTTCCATTGCTGTAGATGCAGCCTGTAACGGTTCTCCGGGAATTCTGGAATATCGCGGTGTATACACAGATTCTGGTGAACAAATCTTTCGTGTCGGTCCGTTTCCTGATGGGACGAATAATGTGGGCGAGTTTCTGGCCATTGTTCATGCATTGACGTGGCTGGAAAAGCAGGATAAGAGACTGCCTATCTACTCCGACTCTGAAAATGGGATTTCGTGGGTGTATACAGGCGAGTGCAAGACGAAGTTAAAGCACTCTGGGAAAAATGCGATCATCTTTAGTTTGATCCGCAGCGCCGAGAACTGGCTGGCAGAAAACGAACTGGACGATGCTGCGGTTCTGAAATGGGATACGGAAGAGTGGGGCGAGAATCCCGCGGATTTTGGCAGGAAGTAAATTTTAGGATAAAGGAAATAAGATGAACACAGCCTTGATCATCATTGACGTTCAAAAAGACTATTTCCCCGATGGAAAGTTTCCGTTGGTCAATCCGGAAGCAGCCGCGAAGAAAGCCTATCAGCTTTTACAATGCTTCCGCGAGCATGGGGGACACCACGTCCACATCCAGCATGTTTCGAAGAAACCCAATGCCACGTTCTTTATCTCCGGCGACCGCGGTACCGATATTCATGATTCTGTCGCACACTTTGAAGGCGAACCGATCGTATATAAGCACGAACCAAATTCATTCCTGAACACGAATCTGCTTGAGCTTCTCAAGAGTTGGGATGTGAAACGCGTTGTCATCTGCGGCATGATGACTCACATGTGTGTGGATGCGACTGCCCGTGCTGCCTCAGACCTTGGATTTGAAGTGATCGTGGCAGAAGATGCGTGTGCCACGCGTGACCTAACCTTTGGCGAGACGACCATCCCGGCAGATCATGTTCATAAGGCATTTCTGGCGGCGTTGAAGTCGTATGGCAAGGTGATGAAGAGCGAGGAGATTTTAGCTTTCCTTGCAGCAGAGATGGTGAAGTGATAATGTCGTTGCGAGGGCGATAGCCTGAAGCAATCTTCTATTTTGGGGATTGCTTCGTCAGGAAAATCACCCTCCTCGCAACGACATATTAGAAGGAGTGTATGACCACATTAGATCTCGAAAAACAAAAACAAGCGAAAGAATATGCACGCATCCGCCGACGCTTATGGTTGGTGGATACGATTTTTAGCGGACTCTACGCGCTGCTGTGGTTGTTTCTTGGTTGGGCGATTTCGTTGCGCGATTGGCTGAGTTCATTCACCGATAATCAATGGATTCTAGTCGCGCTCTTTGTCGCCATCTTTAGCGGATTGTATGCTGTCATCAACCTGCCTCTTGGTTATTACAGTGGGTTCGTTCTGCCGCATCGCTTCGGTCAATCCACTCAGTCCCTCAAGGATTGGATCATCGATCAACTCAAAGGGCTGGCGATCGGAGCGCCTCTTGGCCTGCTCCTGCTCGAACTACTCTATCTCGCCCTGCGTGCAACCGGCGATCTCTGGTGGCTGTGGGCGGCAGCAGGGATGCTTGTTTTCACTGTACTCCTTTCCAATCTTGCGCCGGTGTTGATCGCTCCGTTGTTCAATACATATGTCCCGCTGGGCGATGAACATAAGGAACTTGCCGACCGTCTGATGGAATTGGCAAAACGCGCCAATACAAGAGTGCGTGGCGTCTTTAAGTTCGATATGTCCCGTCGGACAAAGGCGGCCAACGCGGCGTTGACCGGTATCGGCAACACGCGCCGCATTGTATTGGGAGATACGCTCATCAATGAGTTTTCCGCAGACGAGATCGAGACGGTCCTTGCCCACGAGTTGGGACATCACGTTCATCGTGATATCCCTGTTCTGATCACCTTCGGCACGCTCTCCACAACGTTAAGCCTGTTCCTGGCTTCGCTCGCCTTGAAATGGGCAACGGTCTATTTTGGCTTCACTGGTCCTGCTGATGTGGCAGCCTTCCCTGCGCTGGGGCTGATCTTCGGTGCATATGGGTTGATTACCATGCCAATCGATAACGCTGTATCCCGCTGGCGTGAGAATATGGCAGATGACTATGCCCTGCAATCCACCGGGAAGACTGAAGCGTTTGCATCCGCGTTTACTCGATTGGCAAACCAGAATCTGGGCGAGGTGGACCCTGAAAAATGGGTGGTGTGGTTGTTCTACTCGCACCCGCCCTTGGGTGAGCGTATTGCTAAAGCAAACAACTGGAAGTAACGAATCAAAAATCCCTGAGATATACACCTCAGGGATTTTCTTTATAAATCACGTGACTGAAAGATGCGCACCGCGATCCATAGGATAACAAACAGATACACAAACGCATACCCTATCATCAACAAACTGGGAACAGAGGCTGATCCGAATGGCGATCCAAAGAACATATTCATGATCGGCGATTGCATCTCGAACACCGCCCGTTTCCATAGGGCTTCACTGGGATTGATCAGACTGGTGATGATGCCAACTTTTACGGCTGTGTCGTTTTGAAGCGCGGAACCAATCTCCTCGATCCAGCCTCCAATGAAAGAGAGACCATATAACCCAAACACGATCCCGCCGGTCGCCAGGGCTGGAAAGGCTGCCGAAAGCATTAACGTGATCGTCATGATCAGGACTGACTCCATATAGATGAGTCCCAAACCAACCCACAAATTTTTAGGGAGATGCCCCGATTGCAGGAAGGTGCTGAGAACAATGCCACCGGCCAACAGCAGTACATACAAACCAAGCAACTCTGCAAAGCCAAGCCATTTTCCCAACACAACATCCGCCCGTCGGATGGGTTTGGTGATAATAGTTTGGATCGTGCCGGAATTGATCTCTCCTGCCAGCGTGTCTGCTCCAAGCAACGCTGCCATGGCAACTGAAAGGAAGGTGGCAGCATATAACCCCATCATCAAAAAACCATTCCTGGCTTCAGCATTCATAACATTTGCAGCCATTTGGCTCGGCATATTCGCCGCCGTGTTCCGTGTCATCTGCGCGAAGATGAAATGTGTGCCGATCGAATAGATGATCACAAAGGCAACCCCCAACACGAGACCTGCGAGCATAATGCGCCGGCGGATCGCTTCGCGGAAGGTCAACCTGGCGATGATCGAAATGGCGCTCATAGACCACCATCCTTGCCAACTGTTTCGATGAAAATATCTTCCAGCGACATGCGATTCGGTGTGATGGAATACACTTCCGCGTTTTGCGAGACCAGGTACCGCGTCACCTCTGGCAGGACTGCATCACTCGAAACGATCATGTGGACGAATTCCCCATCCATTTGGATTTCACGCCCCCATTCTGAAAGCCCATTCAACGACTCTGCTGCAAGATTGGCAGCACGGATCGTCACGCTGGTCTGGTCGTTGGATAAGGATGCCAGTTCGAGCACGCGTACCACTTCCCCGTGCTGAATAAAAGCGACGCGGTCACATGTCACTTCGATCTCGCTGAGAAGATGAGAATTTAGAAAGACGGATGTGCCCTGTGCGCGGACCTCACGGATGACATCCCGCACCAGGCGGCGTCCAACTGGGTCCAGGCCGGAGGTCGGTTCATCCAGAAAGACGAGCGCTGGCCGGTTCAGCAAAGCCTGTGCCAGCCCGACGCGTTGCAGCATCCCTTTGGAGAATGTGCGTAGATATTTCTTGCGAAATGGAGTGAGCCCTACGCGTTCCAATAATTCATCGCGGCGTTGCTGTAGATCGTCTTTCTTCATCCCCAGCAACTGACCATGTAACAGCAGGAATTCATCGGCGCTCAGCCATTCTTGAAAACGGAAATGCTCCGGCAAAAACCCCACATGCGCCATGACCTCCCGATTTCCAATGGGTTTGCCCAGCAGCGATGCTTCGCCAGATGTGGGTTCGATCAATCCCAACAGCATTTTCATGGATGTTGTTTTTCCTGCGCCGTTGGGACCCAGGAAACCAAACACCTCACCCTGCTTGACTTGCAGGGTGAGGCCTTTCACCGCGGCGTAATCGCCGAAAACTTTTCTTAGTAAGTGGGTGTCAATTGCGTCTGCCACGAAGATCCAATTTCCTTAGGGAAGAGAATTCGCGATCTCAAGCGCTTTCTGCGAATTGTTACCGAGACCGCCGATAGTGTAGATGATGCCATCTTTGATCCAGAGCAATGCGAACTGCGGAGCATCGTCGCTAGGGCGTTCTATTAGCGTTCCGGTCACGCCATCGACAGCGACTTGTTGATATGATGCAGCGTTTCTCGGGATCGGTACCACAAGCGTCGAAGTCCAATCAACGGTGCTTGTGAACTGCGCGGCATCCTCTGGCGACATGCCTGTGAATTCCAACCCGATCTGGGCGAGTTTGGCAATATCGAGGCTGGCAGGCGCAGAGACTTCAGGGCTGGGAATTTGGGCAAGGATGATACAGTCCGCGTAGACCCGTCCGGGTGAGCCGCTCGTATTCATCTCCCTGTCTATCTCCCTCTTTGTTTCACCCTCACTGCTGGGTTCGGGACATGTCCCAAACGCAATGCTGACACTGGAAGGGATCCTGACCGATACATCTGAGCCATCCACTTCGTCGGGTAGAACAAGATCACTGCGTCCAGCTTCGTCAAGCAGCGACTGTGCCTTATCGCGGTTAATGGTGAACGAGAAAGATATGCCGTTCATCACACTGATACGTGAAGGGATCATTCCTTCCGGCGCACGGACGTTGAATCCGGCAAGCTGGCTGGCTTCATCGGCACTGGCAGCATCGATGGGATCGCTGGGTTCTTTTTGCATTGTAACCGACTCAGAGATCAACTGACTGATGTTTTGCCCGACCGCACCATCCAGTTGTTCCATTCCGGTAAAGTCCACTGGGACAACGGTGACCTGTTGGACTCGGAACAGATTGAGCAATTCTCCTGCGAGCGCGCGGGTGGCAGGGAAGGCAAGAATGAGCGCGATCACCAACGCGGCAGACACACCGTATTTTATGAGTGGGGAAGCAAATAACTTTCTAAACATGCTGGTCTCCTTTTGAGCAAGTGTTTCATGGTTGAATTTTTTCCAGGCGGCAGAGGTGGAAAGATCGGGAGTGGGGGAGGAAAGAAAACGTAGCCGTTCAGCAACAGGTCGCACCTGCGCTTCGAGCAGATTTTTGCGCGACTGACACTGCGGACAGGATTCAAGGTGTTTGCGTTCATCTGAATCCAGTTCGCCATCCAGCGCTGCGCGCAACTGGCCATCGTTAAGATGATCCTTCATTGTTCTTCCTCCTGCACAAGTGTGCGATAGTATTGTTCGAATTCACGTTCAGCGCGTAACAGCAACGGTCCAATGGAGGTGGGCGACAGGTTCAATGCTGCAGCAATGTCCTTGTACGCCATGCCAGAATAGCGCATGATAAGAATCTCTGCCTGACGTGAATTCATCTGCCCAAGCGCCATGCGGACGTAGTCCCTGTCTTCTTTTTCAGCAATAAGCTTCGGCGGCTGATCTTCCTGCGCTTCGATCAGTGCGTCTTTTCCGGCGTACATCTCGTAGTGCTCACGGCGCTTAAAACTGCGGATGGATTGCAGTGCCAGGTTTGTGGCAACCTTGTACAACCAGCCACGAATATTGACACTTTCATACTGCGCCGGCCGATATTTATAGAGACGATAAAAAGTTTCCAGCGTCAGATCCTCCGCTTCGGCCGGGTCGAACACCATGCGCGCAAGCAGACGGTGAACAGAATTCCAATATTCATGGAAGATACTTTCAAACGATTCGTCTGACGTGCTCTTGTTGAGCTTCATTGAGCGTGGAATACTTTCATGCCACAGGGATTCATCCATCAGTTTCGGTCTTTCCACTAGGATAATCCCGCTCGATTAAAAAATGAGACAACGTTTTGCAATCCCCCCATTTTTGAATATTACCCTGGGTTCATTTCCGCGGCGCGTTTTTTGAAGCGACGGGTCCCCAACCAGATACCTCCACCGAGAAAGACAAGTCCAAGCAGCAAGCCTCCAAAATTGCTGATGAAATCGCTCACCACTTCCCACTGGGTTCCAAACCAGTAGCCAAGTCCGCCGTAGAGAACGATCCAGGTTAGTTCGCCAAGCGAATCATAGGTCAAGAACCTGCGAAACTGGATTCCACTTCCGCCGGCGATCAGGTTTGTGGGAATAGCCAGGGCGGTGATCAGGAATCGGGTCAGGTAGATGGCCATCCCGGCGCGCGAATCGAAGGTTTCCCTGGCACTTTTCCACGTTGGTGACTTTCCGAAACGCGCCTCCACCCAATCCTTTGCGTGGTATCCGATGCCGAAGCTTACTGCATCTCCCAATATTGCCCCCAGCAAGCCAAGCAGGGCAGTGTCGTACCAGGTCATGATTCCCTGTTGAGAGAAGGCTCCCGCAGCAATCAACAAAAGGGAGGCCGGAACAGGAACACCCAGCGCACCAATGAACAGGATCATGCCGAAGATGGGCGCACCCTGATTGATGATTTGAGTCAGCAAGTAATCGGACATGTCACGGGACCAAAGGAGGGATTGCAGTAACAGGAGGAACGACTGTATCTGCAGGTACTACCGTCGGTGGCGGAAGGCTTGCCTGCACAGCGGCCTTCACAACTGTGATGACATGATCGGGCTCGTCTGGAAAAAATTCGTCGTTAAGTTGTTTGAGGCTCTTTTTCTCGTTCCCTTTGGGAGGAATACCAAGCGCATCGTACAGCGCACGCGGCGGTGTGCGATAGGTGTGGGCAATAAAACCTATGGTCATCCAGTCACGGATTAATTCAACGTCGGTTTCCGCCTGTATGCCATCTTCTGATCCTGTAAATGGCGGAGGTGGACGGTGACCGCGAAATTCCCGAAAGGCATGAAACGTTCTCAAGCCGAAGAATCCTACAATCAACAGACCAAGACCAGTTAATAGAATGACCAATGTGCGTTGCCGTGATGGATTCATTGTTAATCCTGCCACTCCAATTCGAATTCGCCAACAGAAACGGTATCGCCTTCCTGAACGCCTGCTTTTCGCAGAGCTTCCTCCACACCGAGTGTTTCCATGATCTTCTGGAAGCGACGCACAGAACCATCGTGTTCCCAATAGGTCATCTTGGCGGCACGTTCGATCGCTGCCCCTGAAACACGCCACTCATTCTCGCCTTCGCGCGTGACCACGAATTCGCGCGGGTCTTCTTTCGGTCTGTATACCGGCATGGGAAGTTCGACCGCTTCCATGGGGGGAGTCTCTTCGAGTTTTTGATAGGCAGTGAGCAACAGCTCACGTGTGTTGGTACGTGCCAATGCGGAGATGGTCATCAGTTCCACTTTGAGTTTCTTGAATTTCTTTTGCAGTTCTGCCAATCGTTCCTGCACGTCGGGTTGGTCGATCTTGTTGAGCGCCACGATCTGCGGTTTCCTGGCGAGGTTGGGGTCGAAGAGCGATAACTCGGAGTTGATCTGGCTGTAATCTGCAACGGGATCATCGGATAATCCATCCAATAAATGGATCAATACGCGTGTACGCTGCACATGACGCAGGAAGTCATGTCCAAGTCCCGCACCTTGCGCGGCCCCTTCGATCAGACCAGGGATATCGGCCAACACAACGGTTGTGTCGTCATCGATATTGGCCACACCGAGATTTGGTTCAAGCGTGGTGAATGGATACGGCGCGATCTTCGGTTTGGCATTCGTCAACACCGAGAGCAGCGTCGATTTGCCTGCATTCGGGACGCCGATCAGCCCGATATCGGCGATCAGCTTGAGTTCCAGTTTGATGCGCTTCTCTTCGGCAGGTTCGCCTTTTTCAGCGGTGCGCGGCGCCTGGTTGCGCGATGTGGCGAAATGCTGATTCCCACGTCCACCGCGCCCGCCTTTGCAGACGGTCAATTGCTGACCGGGATCGGTTAGATCGCCTAGCAGCTCACCAGTTTCCGCGTCAAATAACATGGTTCCAGGGGGAATGTAAATGATCAGATCGTTGCCATAGCGGCCAGACATCTGCGAAGGTCCGCCTTTGACGCCTTCCTCTGCCTTGAATTTCTGGTTCGGGCGGAATGCCGAGAGCGTATTGAGCGTGGTCTTCACTTCAAAGATCACATCACCGCCCTTGCCACCGTCGCCGCCATCGGGACCACCTTGCGGCACGAACTTTTCACGGCGGAAATGTACCATGCCATCTCCGCCTTTTCCTGATTTAACGTGAATTTCTACGCGGTCTATAAACATCCTTATTTCACCAACTTCCAGGCGGCAGGTAGTACAAGTGCCGCGGCGATCAATTTGATCGCATCACCCATGAGGAACGGTAATAGACCTGCCATGATTGCTTTTCCAAGTCCACCAAGCACGATGGACAGCCAGGCGACGCCGCAGATATAAATGATAACCGTCCCAACCAAGAACGGAACGATGGACGTACGCATGCTACGTTCCAGTCCGCGCTCGGCAAGCAGACCGACAACATATGCTGCGATCACAAAACCGACGAGATAGCCGGCCGTCGCGCCGGTAAAAATGCCCAGTCCGCTCGCACCGCCGGCGAAGAACGGCAATCCCAGTCCGCCTTCGATGAAATAGAGAAGCAGTGTGGCAGCTCCCCTTCGGGAGCCGAGCGCTGCGCCGATGAGCAGAACACCAAAGGTTTGTCCGGTAATGGGAACAGGGGTGAATGGCAGCGGAATCTCGATCTGCGCCAATGCAGCAAGCAATAAGCTGCCGGCAACGATAAGGATCACGTCGCGTACTTTCGATGAAAGATTTGGAAACGCTCGCGCGGAAACGGTAGGTGCAAATGTGGTCATAGCCAAAGGCTCCTTAAATGTTATGATTAAGTGAGTAACAGCGAACGAAAGTAGTACACTGTATAACCATGGTATTGTATTATATTATGCCCCTAAGGGGTATAACGGTCATGCCCTCCGAATCACAAATTCCCTGTTACGTTTGGCGTTTCGCTGCAACATACAATTGTCGGGAATTCCACATGAAGATGCCTTTTCGCTTGTTGACCATTGGTCTTGTGTTACTGGCTCTGACTCTGCCCTCGGCACGCGTCTTCGCCGGATATAACAGCCTGCCTCCGTTACAGGAAGAGACTGCCACTCCAGAGCCTTCTGCTCCATCTCCGGCGGAGATCATCGAGGCAGTTAATATGCTGCGTCTTCAGCATGGGTTGCTTCCGCTGGCTGTCCACGATGTGTTGATGCAGGTTGCCGCCGAACAGGCAAATGCTCTGGCTGCCTCCGAAGGTGCAGTTGGGCATGAACGTCCCTGCGGTATGACGCTGGGACAGCAATTACTCTTAATGGGCTTCCCTCTATGGGGCGACCTCTCACAGGATGGGTATCGTTCCGAAAATTGGGGAATTGCCACGAGCGCCCAAGATGCCATCAATATGTGGCTGGGGGATGATCTTCACACGAATACGATGCTTTCTGAAAACCGCAGCCATATTGGAGCCGCCGTTGCCGTCAACGGTTCGATGATCTATGTGGTGTTGGAAACGGCTTATAGTACGCCAAGCATGAAAAATCAGGGTACAGCATACGACATCCTGACCGGAATTCCCATGACGCAAGCGGCCTGCAGGGGCT
>CAZKSG010000072.1:0-20230 GCA_964555335.1 uncultured Anaerolinea sp. | reverse complement strand
TGGATAAAAAGTTGGGATAGCATCCTTCTTAGCAACAGCCAGCTTGTGTTTGCCGGGGCAGACCCTCAAGCGGAGGTGGGATTGGCTTTGTATGTATCCGCCGGTGGAGAAGTACAGGATGCGCAGGGAAAACCAACCCTCGATCAGGAAACTCTGACCCGTGTGTTGACGCTGTTTGCAAAAGGAAGAGCAGCGACTTTATTCCCTGATGCGGCTGTCAATCTTGCCACCGAAGACCAGGTGATGCAGGAATATCGTGCCCGTCGCGCTGCGATGGCGATCGCACATTATACGAATTTTCGCTCCGCCCAGGATGGATTATTCCAACCGCTCATGGGATTGGATGTGGATCATCTATCGTTTGCCACAGGATGGGTGTGGTCCGTCTCAGCACAAAAGACAGATAACCGGCAGCTCTCACTTGAACTGATCCAATATCTTACCGTTGACGATTTTCTTTCCCAATGGAACACGGAAGCGGGACTTCTGCCAACACATCCCTCCGCACTAAATGAAGCAAATCAGGAGAAAGTCCTGCCCATCATTCAAGCCTCCGAGCTCGTCCCGGCGGATGATGTTCTGCATGTGTTGGGTCCGCTCGTGCAGGAGGCATTGGACCGCGTGTTGAACGGCGAACAACCTGATGCAGTGGCGCGTAGCGTGATCGATAAGTTGAAATAGCAACAGGAGGAAACATGTCTGAGTGGAAGCGATCCACACGCGAGATTCCATTTGATCAGTTACCTGCCGATGTCAGGGTGGAGATCCAGAAGCACATTGAGTTATACAATCTTGGGGATATTTTGCCGGCTGTGTTGATGTGTGTTCAGACGGATTCGGAGAAAGCCAAAAAGGGTTTGTTCGGTTCGGCTGAGTCGGTCCGCCAGTGTGTGGTGGTCACGCCGCGTTGGTTGATCTGGTCGGTCAGCGGAACGAAGACACCAGTGACAATCACATCCGCATTGTTGAACGATATCGTTGTACAGGATTACGCCAATACATCATTTGCAAAAATGGTCCCTGACTCAGGGCTTGAGGTTAGCGGCAAATTCACAGATGTTTCAGAAAATGTGACCGCATTTCTGGGACTCGAAGGCACTGCGGTGGGAAAGAAGTTCAAGGAAACGGTGATCGTTGCAGTGCAGGAGGTAAAAAAATAATCAGATTCTGGTTGTTGAATAGAATACTATATAAGCGATTCGCCTTCGCCTTATCTTAACCAACCAAACAAATAGCCGACTCCACGAGTCGGCTATTTCGTCTTTAAATCTTGTAGTTTATATCACCCACGCAGACAACATCCACGTCCCTGCGATCGCCAGTCCGATCAAGAATCGGGCCCCGAAAGCCCAGCCCCAGCCGATCATGTAGGTCTTTGCTGAGTCGATAGCGGCATTACGGTCTTTCAATCGGCGAAGCTCTGCAAGGAACAACCCAAGCGGCGCGGCGACCAAGCCAACCAGCGGTGTGAGGAAGAGACTGACGATGATTCCCGCAGCGAACGCCAACAGGATCGAACTCCAGGGGATGTACTTGTCGCGCATTTTGTAGGCGATGATCAGGTTATCCACGATGTTGCCGCCGATCATAAGCAAGGTGATGAAGGCGAACAATGCCCAATCCCAGCCTGTCATTTGTCCAGCCGCGTTTTGCAACAGGGCATAGACCAGCGTTCCCAGCCACATGATGGTGAGTCCGGGGAACACTGGTACGATCAGCCCAATCAACCCGACCAGCAGGACGAAGAGTGTCATCGTTTCAACTGCGATCTGAAGCCAGAGAGGCATGTGTCTCCTTTAGTGCATAGAACTCGTAAGTCTTTACAAAGTTGCCGCGAGGTAAACTTTTGAGAGACTTTCGAGTTCTTTTGACATATTTTATATACGAGTCCAACCTTCGCAAAGTTGTTTTGTTAAGGCTTGATCATATCCACGCCGCCCATCCACGGGCGGAGCGCTTCAGGGACGATGATCGAGCCATCGGCTTGCTGGTAGTTCTCCATAACGGCGATCAACGTGCGGGGGAGTCCCAGACCCGAGCCGTTCAGCGTGTGGACAAAACGTGCCTTGCCGCCATCCGCAGGGCGATATTTGATGTTGGCGCGTCGAGCCTGGAAATCACGGTCGTTCGAGACAGATGAAACTTCCAGCCACTCCTGGCAGCCCGCTGCCCAAACCTCGATATCATAGGTCATGGTCGCGCCAAAGCCGATATCGCCGGTACAGAGTTGCTTGATGCGATAGGGAAGCCCCAGTGCGGCGGCGGTCGCCTCGGCGTCTTCACGCATTTTCTCAAGCAGGGCGTCTGAATCTTCAGGCTTGGCATACATATACATCTCAACTTTGTCGAACTGGTGACCACGTTTGATACCGCGCACATCGCGTCCGGCGCTCATTTTCTCGCGGCGGAAACAGGGCGTGTAGGCTGTGTATTTGAATGGCAGCGTTGACTCTTCGATAATCTCCTCCATGTGCATACCGGTCAGCGGAACTTCGGCCGTTGGAACAAAGTACAATTCTTCTTCGTGATCTTTGTAGAGATTATCGGCAAACTTCGGAAGCTGTCCCGCTCCGTAGACCGTATCATATTTGACCATGAAGGGCAGATACTTTTCCGTATATCCCTGGCGGATATGCAGATCGAGCATGAACGCGATCAAGGCACGTTGCAGGCGCGCACCGGCTCCGCTTAAGATATAAAAACGTGAACCGGTGATCTTGGTGCCGCGTTCGAAATCAATCACACCCAGTGCGGGCCCCAGATCCCAATGGGCTTTGGGTTCGAAGTTGAATTCAGGGAGTTGCCCAACGGTTTGCAGAACAATATTCTCTTCTTCGCTGGCGCCGACCGGTGTTCGTTCATCGGGGATGTTGGGAATGGCTGATGTGATGGCTTTGAGTTCCGCCTCCACATCGGTCACTTCCTTGTCGAGGGCTGCAATCTTGTCACCGACTTCACGCATCGCGGCGATCTTTGCTTCGCGCTCTGCTGCATCTTTCATCTTTCCGATTTCTTTGGATACAGCATTACGTTCCGCCTTCAGTGTCTCAACTTGTGTCAACAGGCTGCGGCGTTTTTCATCCAGTCGAAGGATATCGTCCACAGGTGACGACTCCATCTGGCGGTTCTTGAGCGCCGTTCGGACAAGGTCAGGATTTTCGCGGATCAAATTCAGGTCTAACATGGTTGCACCTCCAGTGCGGAATAGAATACGCCCCCGGTCCGTTTGCAGGACGAGGGGGCGTCTCGTGGTGCCACCTGCTTTTACCCCCACCCAGCCTCCCCCAAATTCAATGGGGAGATTTCTATGCCTACCCCAATTCTGGTTTTGAATTTGGGGGAGGTGTCCGAAGGACGGAGGGGGTCTCAGACTTGCGCTGTAACGGGCGCATCGCGTCTCTCTTACGATAGCGTTTTTTGCGTATCCCTGCGAGAGCAACGTCCCTTCGACTCGGCTTTTGCCGGCTCAGGGCAAGGGTGAAGTGGACTTCGCTGTTTGCCCGACCGCCTCGCACTACCCGGCGGCTCTCTGAACGGATGAACAACTACTTGTCTTCACGCTGTTTTGTTGGGCGTGATTATATCATGCCCACGGTCGCAAATTGTGCTTTCTTTCCTTTGAAAAAGCGCAATTTGTGAGCGCTCTGGGTATACACTCCTGGAGAAGGGTGTCAAGCAGTATGATTTCCATATAATCAACGTTGGAGGAGCGATGCAAACGATTCAAACCTATCCAAAATTGGAAACCACAGACCTTCGATTGATCGGCAAACGCGCACAGGATGGAATCGAGAGTCAATTGCTGGTGATGCAGACTCCCTTTGGGTATCGTCGCACAATGGAATTGTTTTCTCCGCAGAGTGACGGTCCGCATGCTGCGATTCTATACGTCCATTGGTATGAGCCCGAATCGCCTGATTCCAATCGCAGTCAATTCGTGAATGAAGCAAGGGAAATGGCAAAAGCCGGAACAGTTTGTCTATTGGTGGAGACATTGTGGTCTGACCCCGATTTCTTCCTGAAGCGCACGCAAGCTGACGATATTCAAAACTCCATTGAGGAAGTGGTCAACATCCGCCGCGCGATCGATTTTCTTCTTTCGCAGCCAGAGGTGGACTCTAAACGATTTACTTATGTAGGCCACGACTTCGGCGGGATGTATGGGGTTCTGGCTGGCAGCTTGGACAAACGCCCAATGCAATACGTGGTGATGGCCGCCACGCCTCGTTTTCCAGACTGGTACCTGTATGCTCCCCGAATAGAGGGGGAGGCGCGCGAGGTGTTTATCCGCCAATTTTCCGTACTGGATCCGATCGCTCATATCCAGAACCTGTCTCCGGCGCCGGTGCTTTTCCAATTTGGCATGGATGATCCACATGTTCCCAAGGAACGCGCGGAAGAATTTTTTCAGGCCGCCTTGGAGCCGAAGGACCTGAAGTGGTACGAGTCAGGGCATGGTTTGAATGAGCTTGCCACCTCCGATCGAAAGACATGGCTGAAAGAAAAATTGAGGCTGCATGAATAGTGGATAGTTTTTTACAGGAATTGCTCTGAAACCGGGTATTCCAAATGTGGTATATTTTGGTCAGGAGCGATATATGAATGAGCGAATCCTTATCATTGAAGACGATCAGCAAATTCTAAAGCTACTGCAACGTGGACTCGCATATGAGGGCTACACAGTAGACACCGCCACCGACGGGCGTATGGGATTGATCCTTGCTCGTGACCATACACCTGATCTTGTGATCCTCGACTGGATGTTGCCCGGCATGGATGGACTCGAAGTCTGTCACCGCCTGCGCACGGGCGGCTCCATTCCCATTTTGATGTTGACGGCAAAAGATACGGTTCAAGACCGCATCCAGGGTCTGGATGCCGGTGCTGATGATTACATGATCAAGCCGTTCAACCTCGATGAACTGCTGGCACGCGTTCGTGCTCTCTTGCGACGCACACAGCCTGAGCGCGTCCCTGTGTTGAAATTTGCCGACCTGACCCTCGATACCGGCTCGCGCCAGGCCTCGCGCGGCAATCGCTCCATTTCGTTGACCGCCAAGGAATACGAATTGCTGGAACTCTTCCTGCGCCACCCCAAACAGGTACTCACACGCGAAGTGATCTTCGACCGTGTCTGGGGCTATGACTTTGGCGGTGAGAGCAATGTACTCGAAGTGTATATCCGTTACCTGCGCCAGAAACTTGAAGGTGAAGGAGAGATTCGTCTCATCCACACTGTGCGTGGGGTAGGGTACGTGCTGCGGGAAAATCCGTAACCCATTCTGAAATCGTACATTTGAATCGTAATGTCCCTCCGTCTGCGCCTTACTCTGCTGTATTCGACGCTCATGGGGGCGATTCTGCTGGTCATCAGTGTGTCTGTGACACTGGTGATCACCGCATTGCTCTTCAACCAGATCGATGAGAATCTCGATGCAGCACAGGATGTGATCGTCAGCAAGATCGTGGTTGACCCATTGGGTAAGATACAGTCAGATCTTGAATTGAGAGACATTAACGCGGATGTCTACATGCAGATTTGGGGATTGGATGGGGAGTTGGAGTCCTCTTTTGGAACGCTCCAGAATTTTGAAACCGAACCGTTCGACAGCGATGCCCTGCAAATGGACAAACCTGCCTATCGCGATGTAAGTAGCGCTTCCTGGCATTTGCGAGTGTTGAGTGTTCCACTGGTGAAGAGCGGACATAAAGTTGCGGTGCTGCAACTGGCCTCCAAACTGGATGTAGTAGATGCTGCGCGCAAGAATCTCACTGATGTTTTGTCCATCATCTGGGTCGTTGCCGTTCTCTTTTCGGGTGTTGCTGTCTGGCTCACGATCGGGCAAACACTCAAACCTCTTGGCACGATCACCGAATCCGTTGAACAGATCAACCGCGCTGATGATCTTTCGCGTCGCATCCCTTATAGTGGACCGGAAGACGATGAGATCGGCAGCATGGTCGGTTCCTTCAATCAAACCCTTGAAAGGCTCGAAGCGCTTTTCACATCCCAGCAGCGCCTGCTTGCCGATGTGAGCCATGAGCTGCGCACTCCGTTGACCGTTATCAAGGGCAACGTCGATCTGATGCGGCGCATGAAAAGCCTCGATACCGAATCGTTGACAAGTATCGATCAGGAAGCGGGCCGATTGACTCGTCTCGTCGGCGGATTGTTGTTGCTTGCCCAGGCAGAATCTGGCAAGTTGACGCTTGTCATGAAGAAAGTGGAACTTGATCTTTTGCTCACTGAAGTCTTTCAGGAGTTGTCGGTCCTTGCTGTCAATAAAGTACACGTGCATTTGAATGAGATCGATCAGGCCTACGTCAACGGTGACCGGGACCGTCTCAAACAGGTGTTCATCAACCTGTTTGCCAACGCCATCCAATACACACCGCAGGGCGGAGATGTTTTCGTAAGCCTGGAACAGATCAAGGATCAGGCACGCGTCATCGTTCGAGACACCGGGCCGGGCATCCCTGCCGAGGATCTGCCTCACATCTTTGAGCGTTTCTACCGTGCCGAGAAATCACGCACGCGTGGAAAGACCACAGGTTTCGGCTTGGGACTTTCCATTGCCAATTGGATCGTTGAAAAACATGGGGGAAGGATCGAAGTGAGCTCGAAGGAAGGTAAAGGGACATCTTTCGCGGTCTGGCTTCCGTTATTCGGGAATTCCTAATTGACGGCTTGCCTGCCTGCACAGACTGGCCCCATACATTCCATACCATTCTTCCAATTCGTCGCTTGAGCTTGCCGCACTTTGCGCATCTTCATAGATCGGCGCCCCATAACGGACGTACCGGTGCGTCTCTGCTGCCCAGGTCCATTCACCGCGCGCGATCACGCCGATGCCGCCGTTGTAGCCAGCCATTGCAAGCCGGGCGTTACCACCTGCAGCTTCAAGTGAACGAGCAAGATAATTCAGGCCGCGCAGTGCATTGGTATCTGGATTGAACGGATTATCTGTAATATGGAAATGGAACGGCATGACTTGAAACAGTCCCATCGCTCCAGCGCGTGACAACGCGCGCGGGTCACCACAAGATTCGATCTGCATGACTACAGCGACCAGGTTTGGGTCCAGGGAGGCAGTAGTAGCCCAGCGCACGATGTCATTTGCCCAGTATTGCACCTGTTTTGTAAAAATGGGCGAGATTCCGTTTGTTGACGTGTTAGGAAGCTCAAAGAGGGGCGTGGTTGAATTTTCTTCTGAGTTGATAGTGGCACTCATCTCAGGTAGGGAAGTAGGAACACCTGGGGACGTGTTGTAAACCGTGTAGGGTGGGATGGGAAGCGCAGAAGCCGGGATGGTGGCTTTGAGCGCGAAGACCGTCAGTATACAAATAATGGACATGGCTGCGAGCGGTGGCAACCAGTAAGCAGATAAACAGCCGCTGCCATGTTCAGAAGCCGCGGCTGTTTGCCTGGGATCTTTGTTTATATAGCGAGCACGGGACATGGGTTCCTCTCAAATTCGTTTAAAGGACCCGAGCTCGAAATGAGTTCGGATATTCAATTTGGAAATGGTTTTGTTTCTTTATGCGTCGTACGAGCGATCTGATCCTGATGTGTTGTTATTGCTGGGCCCATTGTAGGAAAGATTGTGATATGTAGGTTCGGGACGTACGAAGGATGTCTGTTGTGGTGGTGCAGGTTTGGGTGCCGGACGGAATGTGTTCGGCGAATTCTGAATAACCGGCCGGTTCAGGCTTGAAGCCGAACGAATGACAGGTTGTTGTGAAGTTGGACGATAAGTTCCCTGCTGAGCTGGACGCGGGTTGTTATAAGTGCGTTGGTCCGCAGTGGAAAAGAGACGATCACCAGCGATGGAGAAAGTTCCAATGATAAGCACGCGCACCAGCAGGATCATCGCCGCCACGAAGACCGGTACGATCTTGGTCATCGTTTCATTGCTGATAACCGCGCCACCTGCCTGGCTGGTGTGATTGACAATGGCTACCGAAACGCCCCACCAGGTGAGGATGGCATTGAACGCAGCTGCCAGGAACCACGCGCCGAACAAATACCAGACTTCCTTGGGTTCATCGGCTCCCTGTTCGGGGGTGAAGATGCGGGCGATGCCGGCAAAATCGATTCCACAGAAGGCAATCGCCAGAATGGACGCCCAGCGCAGCCCTGCAAATTTCAGTTCGCCGAGTACATCAAGAAGCGCGAACTGGGTTGTGCTGAAATTGAAGATCTCGAACGCCAGCAACGCGCCGATGATCATCATTCCCCAGGCAGCGCCGCGGTTCAAGCGCCGCCCACGAGTCATGTCACGGAAAAGGGCAGCCAATCCATCCCCTGTATTTCTACGGTAAGCAGTCATCTCGACCTCCTTTGTCGGATAAAGGACAACTGCGCGGATTATAGAACAAATGTTCTAAAACGTCAAGGTATGGACAAAGAACCCGGAGGTCTGCCTGACCTCCGGGTTCGCTATTTCCTGAAATACTCCCTCATGGGTTTGAAGTAGAAGTCCTCCCATCCTTGCCGGTATGAATCCATCTGATCGGGAGGCATGTCACTGTGGGTTAATGTGATCTTTGTTCCATCGTCCACTTCTTCGAGCAGGATTTCAAGGCGGGAATCTGGCGCGCCATCGGGGAATTGAGATGTCCGCCAGGCTTGGACGATGCGCTGATTCAGCGTCAGATCCAGCGTGGAACCGAAAATATATCCATCCCAGGCGCTGAACATTCCTCCAACGTGTCCATCTACCTGCGCAGGGTTGCCGGTCATCGCCGTGTGACCGGCACTGCTCAGCCAGTCCTGATAGATCTGGGCTGCACTGGCAGGGAGAATCTCAATCAGCGTGAACCCGTTTTTCACCTACACCTGCTTTTTTCGCTCGGTTGTGCGCAATGCCGCAGCGATCTTTGCCGCGAGTCGTGCATTATTCAACAGGAGCGACAAATTCGCTCGCATGGATTTGCCCTCCGTCAATTCGGTGATGCGCGGAAGGAGGAACGGCGTCAGGTCTTTACCGTGGATGTCTTTCTCATGTGCCTCTTTGTTTGCCTGGGCGATGAACGGCTCCATCTCCGACTTTGCGATCGCGTCTTCTTCCGGGATCGGGTTTGCCACTAGGATTGCGCTCTGCATCCCCGTGGACCAATGCGCTTTCGCGAAATCGACGATATCCTGTGGCGTGTCCAATTTTATGCTGACATCCAGTCCGCTTTCGCGCGAGTAGAACGCCGGGAATTCGTCTGTGCCGAAGCCAACGACAGGCACGCTCATCGTTTCGAGATATTCGAGTGTGGCAGGCAGGTCCAGGATAGCCTTGGCTCCCGCGCACACGACGATCATTGGGATGGTCGCCAGTGCCTGCAAGTCGGCCGAGATATCGAACGGCGCATCACGATGGACACCGCCAATGCCGCCGGTGGCAAAGACTTTGATGTTGGCATGTTTGCAGGCCAGCATTGTCCCTGCCACTGTGGTGCCGCCGCACGCTTCATTGAACATCACTGTCGCATAATCGCGCGGACCGACCTTGTAGGCGTCCTTTTCGTTCGAGAGGCGCTCCAGTTCTGCATCGGTCATTCCGATGTGCAGAGTGCCATCCAGAAAGCCGATCGTGGCGGGTGTGGCACCTTCCTCACGAACACTGCGCTCCATATCGCGGGCAAGCTGCAAATTCTGCGGACGCGGTAATCCGTGAGTGAGGACGGTCGATTCAAGGGCAACTACGGGCAAAGGGATCTTCACTGCCCGCTTTACTTCATTGGATTCAATGAGGCTTTCAGAAAAAGACATTTCTTAATCCTGTAGAGTTATTGGCCTACCCAATGCATGCCTAAGACAGAGTCGATATGGGCAATAGCCTGCTTAATGTTTGGGGAAACAGATTCGCCTTTGGCTTTCATGAATTCAGCAACTTCGATAAGTTGCTGGCGATACGCGAGCAAAAGGGTCCGCTGAGCAATTTTCCGATCATCTGTGCCGGTTACTTTATTGTTATACGTCTCCACTGGAACATCCTGGATCAATGCGATGGTTTTCTGGGTGATCGTTTCCTTTTCGAGTTTATCCATGGCTTTGTCGCTGCCTTTTTCAAGGTTCTCGCGACTGATCTTCCAGGCCTCCAGATGCTTGTCGGGCACAACATCTAGGTGTGTTTTCCAGGTGCCCACACCGATCCAGTGCAACTCCACGCCGCGGTCGCGGGTGTTGTTAGTGAATTCTTCTGCAAACTTGGTGAAGAGATTGGTGATCTCAACACGTGCTTTGAAATCGGGCTTTTTGAACTCTTTTTGGGGTACGTTCTCTTTTTCGCTGGCGAGCTGTTGTTCCTGCCGGGCGATTTCTTCTTCTCGCAGCCTGGCTTTGTCAACCTCAGGTTGGCCGATGCTGGCCAGATATTCAGTGAGGTTGCGTTCGCTCATGAATCCACCTAATTTCCCGCGGATCTGGCCGATCATGGTGTTGATCCATGAGAATTCGAAGGCTGAGGGATTTGGCTGATCGGGTGTTACTTTCGAGCCAGCGCTATACACAAGTTTTTCAACTGCTTCTTTACTGAATGGATAGGGTTCTTCCTCGCTCGATTTCTTTCCATCCCGATAAACGCTAAACATCAGCCGTACATCTGTTGCGGTGACCGGAATCCCATCCAAACTCCGTCCCTTGACCGAAGGGGATTTGTCATCTTGATCGCGCAGGTCCACATAATGGTCGCGAATGTCAATTGCCTGACGGAAGCGTTCGAATCCCTCCAGAGTGGCTTTTCCACCTTTTTCTTTGCCTGTTGGGCCGATGATATGCGGTGTGCCATCGGGTTTCTCGAACAACGCCACAGAATCCAGATCAACAAGAACCCTTCCGGGACCGCCGATCAGGTAATTGGGGGAGGAAAGATGTTCCTCGAGAACTTCACCATTGGAAATACGGATCGTTTCGTCGCTTCCCGTCAATGCAACTTCTGTGATGAATTTGCGGGCTACAGCGATATCATCCAATTCGAATACATCTGCGAGATACAACGCTGCAGAGTGGAGAGCAATGAAGAAAGGCGCCAGGATAATCGGTAAATATTGTAAGGTGTGGGGATTCAGATAAGCATCCCGAATGGCAGATAAGAAAATAAGGAAATGATTTTTTCCCGCGGCAAGCTCATCGGTTGCAAATTTCGAGTTAAACAGGAAGGAGAATAAATTACGGGTTTTATTGACCCAGTCGACGATAGGGTTGAGTCCGTCTGGGGGAATTGGAATAGCAATGAGGCTGATGAAGAATCCGCTGATGAGGAACAAAAGAATAAGATATCGTCTTCGGTTGCGGGCTTTTTCGGGCCGAAGATCGAAAACCATATTTAATAGGGCATCGGTCAAGCGTGCGAAGTATTCTCCAAAAAGACGGCGCTCCCGTTGCAGTGCGGTTTCAGAGGCAGGTGGGGTATTTTTGTTCATTTCCCGTTTGCCTCGATCCACTTGATCATTTCCGCAATATCCTGCATCTCGATGGTCATGCGCCGTCGCAACGGTTCACGACTTTGGATCAAGGAATGCGAATGAAGGATCACTGCCTTGAGTGTTTCTTTAATGTCTGTTTTGCCTGCCGCTGCCAGTTTATTGATCTCGCGACTCAACGATTCTGCGTATTGTCGTTTTGCCTGCTCTTCGGCGTTTTTCTCCATGTTGTTTCGGCGTCGGTCGATCTGATCACTCTCCGATTTGGCATTACTCAACCAGGATGCATTCCACGAGTGAATGATGGAGTCCTCTACAGTAGGACTAAACCGCGGATTACTGATGCTGACGCTAATGACTTTTAATCCACGCTCTTTCAAAAGCTCGAATTCGGGGCTTTTTCGTGGAGGTTCGTTCACAGGTTTGCCCACTTCGTTAAGAACCTGTACCATTTCCTGTGTGAGGCGGGCTTTCACCATTTCGTTAATCACTTGCAACCCGGTTTTGAGTGACGAATCCTTTTTGGTGCTTGATCCAGCCGGAGTGGATGGCTGCGGAGTGGTTGTTTTTGTTGACTTGTCATCTGGTTTTCCCTCCAGCCTTTTGATCAACCGATCCATGCGTACGTTCAAGAAGCGAAGGGTGGAAATAAAATACCCCTCCAGCGATCCTCGTCGAACCCCTATGAAGATAGGCTGACTCAATGGGTCGACATCTAGTTCTTCGGGTGTTGTCGGCAGGGGAGGCGCAGGTGGTACTGAATGTTCGGGTTTGAATAATTCATCCAGTGTGAATTTGGCCGCATATTCCCGCCAGACATCCACAGCCACGATGGCAGGGAGTTGGTTCCATGCCACGCGGTGACGAGGCGAATCGCGCTGAATAGTGGGGTTGATCCCCTCTCCAAGGATCGCTTTACGAACCGCCTCTTTGTCCTTCTTTTCGTTTTCCTTATCTTTCTTTGTGATGCCTGTACGGAAGCCAAACCGGGAGCCAGGTTGGCCATCCTTCGGAAAACCGGTATCGACGCGGAATGTTACCGAAATATTGGGGACTACTTCGATCCCGTCCCGGGTTAACGCACTGACCTGTTTGCGGCGGTCCTGGATCTGTTTGAATTCATCGTCGCTTTGCCCCTCCTTTTGCTTTTCAAAGGGCTTGTCTGATTCTTTAGGACCGACACTGTGATTTTGTGTATGTAGATCGACAGTACCGGCGATGAACTCCTTGTTCTCAATGAAGTGGACGCCGGGTCCCATGGTCTGTTTGATGGCGGTGGCTGTGCGCGTTACAGCCGCACTGGCTGAATCCAACCAGAGGACACCTGGACCCTTTTTTCTCTCCTCTCCCTCACGTTTGATCAATTGTCCATCACGAATGAAGATGGCTGGGCCATGGCCCCCGAACATATAGGTGATAAGGCGGTCAAAAATCTTTTGCCTGTCGGGAGCCGTGTGCACTGGCAATACAAATTGAGAAAAGAACGCCAGCCAGAAGATCAGCAGTGCTACGAAAAAGATTACATCTAGAATGATATATTCAGGATTGTCCCAAAAATCCTCAATGTAGTAGGCAATCACCAGATAACTGACGATCAGGACAGTCATCCACGATACAATATAAAACCACTTTCTTTTGTAGAGTGGAGTTTCATTCATTGGCTATGATTTTATATCAAAAACGAATTAATCGCCAATCTATTACAATGTGTCTATGTTCCTTGTTGAATTCCATTGCCACACTCATGCTTCAAAAGATTCCCTGACAGAACCGGCGGAATTGGTCACCGCGGCGCGTGCGAAGGGACTCGACCGCCTGATCATTACCGATCACAACACGATAGCCGGTGCGCGTGTAGCCAAAGGGATCGATCCGGAACTTGTGATCGTGGGAGAGGAGATCATGACGACGCGCGGCGAGATCCTGGCGGCGTTCGTGCAGGAGGAGATTCCTGCGTTGCTTTCGCCAGAAGAGACGATTCGCCGCTTGCGGGAGCAGGGAGCATTCATCAGCGTATCGCATCCGTTCGATACAATGCGCTCTGGCGGTTGGCGCGAACCGGACCTGTTGGAGATCCTTTCGTTGGTGGATGCCATTGAAGTTTATAACTCGCGTTGTATGTTTCCTGGGTTTAATCGCAACGCCGGCCGATTCGCGGAACAACATAATATCCCAGGCACCGTCGGATCGGATGCGCACGCAGCGTTCGAGGTAGGGAGGTCGCTGATGCGATTGGAACCGTTCGATGGTCCGGAGGGGATGCGGGCAGTCATCCGCCGCGGAGTGCCGATCACGCGCTGGTCGCCGCCGTGGTTCCATTTTTCTTCCCGGTATGCGACCGTCCGCAAGAAATTAAAATCTTGACATCACCTAGTAGACATGATAACCTTGCGTGCGTCGTGCCCGGTTTGTGGCGCTACGGTGCCATGAACGGGCGAAATTTTTATCTCAGCAGGAGAAATGTAAGATGTCAGAACGCTTCGTCGGAACCGTCAAATGGTTCAATGCCACCAAGGGCTATGGTTTCATCGGTCGTGACGGTGGTGAGGATGTTTTCGTCCACTTTACCGCCATTCAGTCTGATGGCTACCGCAAGTTGGAAGCCGAGCAGAAAGTGGAGTTTTCCGTAGAGGAAGGCCCCAAAGGTTTGCAGGCCGCCAACGTAATCCCCGTCTCGTAAGACTGATACGTTTTGCGAACCAGGCAGGGCTGTCGTGAGACAGCTCTGTTTTTTTGTGCCTTACTCATCTCTTCTTGGGAACCGGTTGAATCTCAACCGGTTTTTTGTTGTATAACTCATTACATACTTGTGACTTTCTTCGCAAGCCAAATGTCTATAATAATTAAACCGTAACTTTTTTCTTTTCCAGACGACTATACCAATATGAGTTTTCTTGGGCTGTTCAAACGCGACTCAGAACGGCATACGGTTCTCGCTGCGGGACAGGTGGTTCCAGACTCCGCACGTTGTGTCCAGTGCGGGATCTGCACCTATAACTGCCCAATCGGGATCGATGTGCGTGCCCATGCATGGCGTGGTGAACCTGTGAAGCACAGCCAGTGTTTGACGTGTGGTGAGTGTGTAGCGCGTTGTCCGCGTGGGGTGTTGCGGTTTGAGCAAACAGACCTGTTTACCAAGGGGTCGCCATGAGATACGTGATCATTGGTTCAGGTGTGGCTGGGATCGCGGCGATCGAGTCCATTCGTTCCATTGATACAGCGAATGAGATCGTGATGATCGGCGATGACCCGTATGGGTTTTACTCGCGGCCGGGTCTTGCGTACTTTTTGACTGGTGAACTTCACGATAAGGCGTTGTTCCCGCGAACCGCCGATGATTACAGGCGTCTGAAATTCCGGTTTGTTAAGGGGCGTGTAGCCAATATCTTACGAGAACAGCATTCAATTGAATTTGCTGACAAATCCAATCTGCCCTATGATAAATTGTTGATCGCTGTGGGGGCCGAGGCCTTGCCTTTGGAAGTTCCCGGTGCAAGCCTGGAAGGCGTTCTAAAGCTCGACCATTTGGAAGATGCCAAGTCCATTCTCAAACGTGCCCGCCGCGGTAGAACAGCCGTGGTTGTTGGCGGTGGGATCACGGCTTTGGAGCTTGTGGAGGGACTTTTGGCAGGTGGTATGAAGGTCCACTATCTATTGCGCGGAGACCGTTACTGGAGCAATGTGCTCGATGAGCATGAATCCAAGGTCGTCGAGCATCGCCTGCAGGAAGAAGGAGTAACACTTCATTACCATTCCGAGGTGATCGAAGTGACAGGCAAAAATGGACATGTGAATGGCGTCCGTTTGCTCAACAGCCAGGTGCTGAAATGTGATTTGGTTGCATATGCGATCGGGATTCGACCACGCACAGAACTGGCAAAGCAGGCTGGGTTGGCGATTGACCGTGGAATCCTTGTCAATGAGTATCTGCAGACGAACGACCCCGATATTTACGCCGCCGGCGACGTGGCTCAAGCTTACGACCCCACAACCGGACGATCCATTCTGGATAGTTTGTGGAATCCGGCACGTGATCAGGGACGTGTCGCGGGCTTGAATATGGCTGGAAAACAGACCGCGTACATTAAGTCTGCACCGTTCAATGTGACCCGATTGGCGGGGCTGACGACCACGATCATTGGAACGGTTGGGCGCGGACGCGATGGTGACCTGGTGGGTATTGCTCGCGGCGATAGCGAGACGTGGCGTCAACTTCCGGACGCTGTCATCGCCCAATCGGGTTTTGAAGTGAACCGGGTACGGTTGATGATCGGTGAGAAAACCGTATTGGGTGCGATCGTGATGGGTGACCAGAAATTGTCGCTGCCGCTTGAGAGGATCATTTCGGATAACGTGGATATATCTCCGATCCGTGAGCGTTTACTTGCCCCAAACGCCAGGGTCGGTGATTTGATCGCAGAATTTTGGACAAAATGGAAATCGAAGAATTAAGAACCCCTTGAATATCGTTTGTTGAACTGACATTGTTGAGGAGGATGTATGCTTCGAGGGAACAGAGAGCTCTGGCTGGCATTTTTTGCAATGATCATCATTACAGCGTTGTATCTTGCCGTGGTGATGCTCACAAAAGAGATTCCTCCAGCCAGTGAATTGTTCGGTCATACGATCGGCATTTTGGGATTTATCCTGATGCTTATGACGGAGACTCTGTACAGTCTCCGTAAACGAAGCCGCAGCGTGAAGTGGGGGAGGATGTCCACGTGGCTTCAACTCCATATCTTTACAGGACTTGTCGGCCCCTATATGGTGCTGCTCCACAGCTCGTGGAAGTTTAATGGGCTTGCTGGCGTGACGACCCTGCTCACGCTCATCATTGTCGTGAGTGGTTTCATTGGACGTTATATCTTCACTCGCATCCCGCGCACTATGGATGGGCTTGAGATCGAGGGCACTCTTTCACAGGAAGCGCTCAAGCAGGCGCGGCGATTGATGGCCCTCTGGCATACCGTTCATATCCCGATCGGAATGGCGTTATTCGTCTCTGCTTTTGTCCATGCAGGGGCCGCGTTATATTACGCGACCCTTCTTAAATAAGTAAAGGACACAGATGAATCGAAGAGGCTTGGGCTGCCTTTCAGGAACAGGGATCATCGCCGGCTTGATCGCCGTTTTTTCCATTGTGGGGTATGGATTCGCGAGTGGTGGCGTAATGTTCAGCCCTGGCCGCTTGAACTCACAACCCGGTGAGCCTCTCAGTGGTTACGTCTCTCATGCGGAGATTGATGGGAACTGTAATGCCTGCCACGTTGCGCCATGGGATACCGCGACCATGGATGACAGATGTCTGGTCTGTCATGCGAACGTTGCTGAAGATTTGAATGACCTGGATACCATCCATGGGAGGCTGGAACAACGCGACCCAAACGCCGCCTGCCGTGACTGCCACCCAGAACACAATGGACCAATGGCGTCGCTTACTGTTATCGAAAGTTGGAAGTTCCCGCATGAGGTGACGGGATACTGGCTAAACGGCCACCAATTCAAGGCGGAGGATGAGCCGTTCCTTTGCCGCGATTGCCACACAATAGATGTTACGCGCTTCGATCCGTTGAACTGCAAGGAGTGTCATTCGCAGCGGGACGCCGCGTTCATGACGGACCATCAGAAGGCGTTCGGCGAATCATGCCTGAATTGTCACGACGGGTTGGATTCATATGGTGACAATTTCGACCACAACCTATTCCATTTTGCATTGAATGGAAAGCATGCTGACATACTTTGCTCTCAATGCCACGTCGATTCTCATACCATCATTGAACTGCAAGCGACAAAGACAGATTGTGCATCCTGCCATCAAGCGGATGATCCGCATGAGGCTGGTCTGGGGACAGACTGTGCCTCCTGTCACACGGTGGATGGATGGAAGCCTGCACATTTTGACCATAATCGTTCCGCTTTCAAGCTGGACACAGGACACGCGAATGTAGCGTGTGCGAACTGCCACAAGGATCTCCTTTTCAAAGGCACACCGATGGAATGCTTCGCTTGCCATAAGGAAGACGATCCACATAAGGGCGAGCTTGGTGCAGACTGCGCCTCCTGCCATAAACCGACGACATGGAAGGATGTGGCTTTCGATCACAGCCGCGCTGCCTTTGCATTGACAGGGAAACATGTGGGTGTAGCCTGTGCCAATTGCCATAAAGACCTACTATTCAAAGATGCGCCGACAAATTGCTATTCATGCCATTCCGCTGCTGACGCACATAGTGGAAAGTTGGGCACGGATTGCGCCAAGTGCCATACGGTAGATGGCTGGTTACCCGCCCATTTCGATCACAACCTGTCGAGCTTCAAGCTGACGGGATTGCATGTGAATGTTCCTTGTGCGTCGTGCCATAAGAACAAAGAGTACAAAGGTACGCCTACGGATTGTTTTTCATGTCATGCTGCAAAAGATGCACATGCCGGGCAGTTCGGTACAATTTGTTCACAGTGTCATGTTACAAGCGGTTGGAAGAATGTAGTGTTCGATCATAGCAAAACATCCTTCCAGTTAACAGGGTTACACACCAATGTTCAGTGCAAGTCTTGCCATGTTAATGGTGTGTTCAAAGGGACTCCGAAGAATTGCTATGCATGTCACGCAGGCAAGGATAAACACAATGGGCAATTCGGAACGGATTGTAGCTCCTGTCACGTGACCAGCGGTTGGAAGAATGTAACCTTTGATCACAGCAAGACAGCGTTTCCGTTGACAGGTAGCCATATGAAGGCAGCCTGTCTATCCTGTCATCAGAACGGTGTCTATAAGGGGACACCGACGAATTGCTATGCGTGTCACGCCGGCAAGGACAAGCATAATGGTCAATTTGGCACGAATTGTGGATCCTGTCATAAACCAACAAAATGGCAGGATGTTACCTTCGATCATAACAACACGGCATTCCCGTTATCGGGTAAGCATACGAATGTAAATTGCAATTCCTGTCACCAGAATGGAGTCTATAAGGGGACTCCGACGAATTGTTATGCATGTCATGCCGGTAAGGATGCTCACAATGGTCAGTTTGGAACGGACTGTGGGTCGTGTCACACCCCAAGCGGATGGGGAAATGTCACGTTTGACCATAACAATACGGCGTTTCCGTTGGTTGGCAAGCATACAAAATTAAGTTGCTCGAAATGCCACAGCAATGGAGTGTATAAGGGTACACCGACTCAGTGTATTGCCTGCCATACAGATAAGCACAATGGAGAGAATGGGACCGACTGTGGCGCCTGCCATACCCCCACAGATTGGGGTAAAGTGAAGAAGTAACAAACGAATCGTCAAAGATCGGATATGCAACGCGAATTCTTTGCAGCCTGGGAGGGCATATGCGTACCACAAATCGATTGGGGTGCCTGACAGGGACCGGTATTCTTGCAGCGCTATTGACCGCGTTGGTGATCGCCGGTTATGCTTTTGCCAGCGGTGGGTTGATGTATAACCCTGGACCTTTGAGTGCTCGCAGTGGCGAAACCCTGGGCGGGGTCACATCTCATGCGGAGATCGGGGGGGATTGCAAAGCGTGTCACTCTGCGCCGTGGGAATCGACGGTTATGGCAGATCGTTGTGCGGTTTGCCACACGAATATTGCCGAGCAGATGAAGCAGGTTGCTTCGATGCATGGGATCATGCTGCACGATAACCCGCAGTTGGGATGTCGTCATTGCCACCCGGAGCATCGTGGACCAGATGCCAAACTGACGGAACTCGGTGACGCGGCGTTCCCGCATGAGGTGGTGGGATTTTCATTAAACGGACATCAATCAACGGCTGCGCGTGAACCGTTCGTTTGCCAGGATTGCCACGCCGATGATATTTCCAGGTTCGAGTTGGGAACGTGCGATGCGTGTCATCGTCAAATGGACATGGGATTCATGACGGCTCATACTTTATCGTATGGCGGTGCCTGTCTGGATTGTCACGATGGTGTGGACCGTTTCGGTAAACACTTCGATCACAACACATATTCATTCAAGATCAAGGGGAAGCATATCGGTCTTTCGTGCGATAAGTGCCATTACACTGCCCGTGGATACGGCGATTTTGCGGCGACACTCCAGAGTTGTTATTCGTGTCATCAAAAAGATGAGCCACACCTGGGGCGTCTTGGCGCGAGCTGTGCAGATTGTCATACGGAAGAGGGTTGGACGCCAGCAAAGTTTGATCATGATATTGCAGCGTTCAAACTAGTGGGCGAGCACAGGGAAGTTGCCTGTGAGTCGTGCCATGTTGATAAGGTGTTCTTTGGCACACCTACTGATTGCTATTCCTGTCATCAACAGGATGATGAACATAACGGCGAATATGGGATGGATTGCTCGATCTGTCATACTCCCTCAGATTGGGAGGATGCCGATTTTAATCACAACCTCACGAAGTTCCCGTTAACAGGCGGACATGCAGGTGTAGCTTGCCAACGTTGTCATTCGTCAGGTCAATTCGTGGGATTATCGAGAGCATGTGCCAGTTGTCATGGTGACCCTGCTTTCCATGCAGGACTGTTTGGACTGAATTGCGTTGCCTGTCATACTGTGGAAAACTGGGCTGCAAAATACACAGGTCCACACCCTCGTATCGCAGATGAAGGCGGAAGCGGTATCCATCATGGAGGCGCTTCCTGCCGCGATTGTCATACCAAGACGCTGCATACGGCTACTTGTGGAAAATGTCATAATGGCAAACCTGGCGATGGCGGTGGGGATGGGGGCGGCGATTGATCTGACTACGCAACGACTTCCCATCAAGTGTGGGAAGTCGTTTTTTTAACAACCAGTTGTGCTAATTAGTCTCTGACGGGACCAG
>CAZKSG010000071.1:8788-20342 GCA_964555335.1 uncultured Anaerolinea sp. | reverse complement strand
TTCCCATTTTGCGCGCCGGGCTGGGACTGGTGGAAGGCTTCTGGGAATTGATGCCTAGCGCCGAAGTCTGGCACATCGGCTTGTACCGTGACGAACACACACTGCGACCCGTGAGTTATTACAATAAGCTCCCATTGGAACCGCGTGTATCGGTCTGTCTCATCCTTGACCCGATGCTCGCCACCGGTGGGTCTGCAACCGCCACAGCGGAAGTGCTGAAGAAATGGGGCGCCAAACGCATCAAGTTCGTCGGTCTGATCGCTGCGCCGGAAGGTATTAAAGCCATGCAGGATCAGCATCCTGATATCGACATTCACATCGCCGCCATTGACGACCACCTCAACGAACGTGCCTACATCGTGCCGGGGCTGGGCGACGCGGGCGATCGTCAGTTTGGGACGGGATAGACAAGATTCGTAATGGGTAATGGGTGAAAACAGGCATTGAGGTTGCACCACGATTGCCACTAATGAAAGCCATGCTTTTACGAGAGACCACATCTCTCAAACACAACCCAACTCCGCTCTCGTTTGAAGAAATCGCTGAGCCAAAATTGAACGAAGGCGAAGTGTTGATTCATGTCATCTGCTGCGGTGTTTGTCACACAGAACTGGATGAGATCGAAGGGCGGACTCCCCCTTCTCATTTACCAGTTATTCTCGGACATCAAGCAGTGGGGATCGTGGAAGAGGGAGTGAACAAAGGTCAACGTGTCGGCGTCGCATGGATCGCCTCTGCATGCGGACATTGCCAGCATTGTCTGGCAGGTAACGAGAATCTGTGTGCAGAGTTTAAAGCGACCGGACGCGATATCAACGGCGGCTATGCAGAGTATATGAGAGTCCGTGCAGATTTCGTGCACCCGATCCCCGATTCGATCTCGGATTCAGAAGCCGCTCCATTATTGTGTGCAGGAGCGGTTGGGTATCGCTCATTGAAATTATGCAACCTTCAAAATGGACGCTCACTGGGATTAATGGGGTTCGGCGGGTCGAACCATCTGGTGTTGAAGGTTGCCAAGTATACATTCCCCAATTCTCCGGTTTTCGTCTTTTCCAGAAATCCATCTGAACGAGACTTTGCCATCTCGCTGGGAGCAGACTGGGCAGGCGCGATTGACGAGACTCCCCCTGAGGCGTTGGATGCGATCGTCGATACGACGCCGGTTTGGGGTCCGATCAGTGAGGCGATGAAACGTCTCAAGTCTGGCGGGCGACTGGTCATCAATGCCATCCGCAAAGAGGAAGCGGACAAGGAAACCCTGCTAAAGCTGGATTATCCATCTCAGTTATGGATGGAAAAAGAGATCAAGTCGGTAGCGAATGTGACGCGCGCCGATGTGCGTGAGTTTTTACAGTTGGCGGCAAAGGCAAACATCAAACCAGAATATCAGGAATATGATTTGAAAGATGCCAACCAGGCATTGATGGAATTAAAGCAAGGCAAGATTCGCGGATCGAAGGTGTTAACACCATGAAACCAGGAAACGATCACAAGTTCGTCATGATGGCAGTCATAAGACTCGTGTTGGGTCTCCTTTTCATTGGGGCCATGTTGTTCCTGCCAGCCGGCACGTGGAACTATTGGCAGGCCTGGGCGTGGTTGGCAGCATTGTTCACCCCAATGATCTTTTCTCTCGTGTATCTGGTCACACGCGATCCCAGCCTGCTTAAGCGACGCATACGGACCAATGAAACACGTACACAGCAGAAATGGGTTATCGTTGGGTCAACCACTTATCTGCTGGTCATTTTTATTTTGCCGGGTCTCGATGTCCGTTTTGGCTGGTCACATGTGCCAGCCTGGGTCAGCCTTGTTTCAGATGGCATCATAGTGGGAGCATTCACTCTCTATAATCTGGTACTCAAGACCAACACATTCGCCTCACGCGTTATTGAAGTGGAAGCAGGTCAGCAGGTAATCACCAGCGGACCCTATGCATTCGTACGACATCCCATGTATCTGGCAATGAGCTTGATGATGACCGCATCACCCATTGCGTTGGGCTCCTATTGGGCGGCGCTTCCCTCATTCGCGTTTATTTTTCTGCTCGCTGCACGTGCAAAAAACGAAGAAGAGCTGTTGATGAATGAACTCAAGGGATATCGAGAATACATGCAGAAAACGCGTTATCGTTTGTTTCCCGGAGTCTGGTAATGAGCACAGTACAGAAGGATCCCGAGCAAAACGAGATCAAACACTTGCGTCAATTTGTGGACTTCACAGGCAAACGTGTGCTCGAAGTTGGCTGCGGTGAAGGGCGGCTGACCTGGAGATATGCCGCATCTGCACAATCAGTTACAGGCATCGATCTTGATAAAGATGCAGTACGTGTTGCCAACTACGATCGTCCTGATGGCTTAAAGAACAGTGTGCATTTCGCCAACTCGGAGGCAGAATATCTTCCCTTTCGGAAAGAGACGTTTGATATCGCTCTTCTTGCCTGGTCTCTCTGATGTATCTCTCATGAGGGCATGGTCCATGCCTTGAGCGAAATCCGAAGAGTTCTTGTTCCTGGTGGGGTGTTGATCGACCTTCGTCCCATCTCTGATCATTGGCGCATTGAGGTATGTTCGGCTCGCATGACAAAAGAAACAGGTTCTGTCAACGATCTCCCGTTGGGATTGGCAGACGACAATGCCGCAACTCAAGCCATGTCAACTGCAGAGTCCAACAAATGGTTTCAACGCGAGAGCGAGTCCTTTTTCCCCATCCACTATGTATGGGATACCGCCAGTGAAATGGAAACATGGATCGATGAGGAGTGGGAAAACTTTATCGGTCTCGATGAAGAGACGCGCCGCGCCACACGTTCTGCCTGGGCATTGAGCGACGCCGACTCTCAAGTACGCGTGAAAATGAAAATGTTGATCGCCAGAGAGAAAAAACTATAGCCGCCTGCCTGACTTCGTATCGAAGAAGTAGAAACGCTCCGGGTCCACCCCAACATGGACCAATTGTCCGACATGGAGCTTGGCATCCATCGCACATATTCCTGAGAACATCAGGTTCCCCATCCGCAGGAAGACGACCTGAGTACGATGGACCAGATCGGGCTCAACCGCTTCCACCTCTGCCCGGAAATGCATCCCATTTGTAGACGCAGCTTCGGCTGATACATTGACCGTCTCCCGCCGCAGCCCCATTGTCACCTGCTGTCCATTTTCGACCAGCGAGAAAATGCGGCGCGGGATCGGAAATGAATAGTCGCCTACGACCAACTGTCCCCCAGAAATAGAGCCGCTGGAAAACAAATCCATCGGCGTCAATCCCAAAAAACCGGCTACGAACATGCTGACGGGGTTTTCCATTAGTTCCTGGTACGTCCCCACCTGCTCGATGTGCCCCATGTGCATAACAACGATCTGGTCAGCGAGCGCTACAGCTTCCACTTGATCGTGCGTGACATAGAGGCTCGTGATGCCAAATTTGTGCAGCAGTCGCTTGATCTCGGTGCGGGCTTGCACACGTAATTTCGCATCGAGATTAGACAGAGGTTCATCGAACAAAAACAACTTCGGCGCACGGACAATGGCCCGAGCAATGGCCACGCGCTGCTTCTCCCCGCCGGAGAGAGTCCCCGGTTTACGCGGCAGTAGATCGTTGAAGCCAATGCCCATCAACTCAGATGTGTATTCGATGCGTTTGCGAGTCTCTTCATCATTGATCTTGTGAGTCTTGAAGAAGAAGGACAGGTTGCCTTCATTATTAAAGTTCGGATACAAGGCATAATTTTGAAAGACCATGCCGATGTAGCGGTCACCGGGAGCCATATCCTTCACGTTCTGCCCATCATAGAACACTTCACCTGCATAATTGCTCTCGATCCCCGAAACCACACGCAGCAAAGTGCTCTTGCCACAGCCGGAAGGACCAACGACTACAAACGTCTGTCCATCCGGAATGGTCAGGTTTACATGATCCAACGCCATTACGCCTTTGGACGTTTCAACAGGAAGGTCCTCTTCAATGCGTTCACGTTTGATCTCATACAACCGCGTCAACGGCTCGCGAACTGGAGAAGAATAATTGAAACTGACATTACGAAGTTCAATGGTTGCCATGGTCGACTCCGCTCGCATTGTAACACCTGGACCTGTTTATGTCGCTGGGATGGACTCGCAGCAACATAAGGGAAATGCTATACTTGGAAAATGGGGATGCAGGTAGGTTCATACGATTCTGGAGGAATGTATCACCGATGAAAAAACAGATCTCCACAGCGCAGACCGATTCGAACATCAAAGAAATTCTACGGCTGCTCTCAGAAACCCCTGAACAATTGGCTGTAATGAGCAAAGGGCTTTCAGAGAAAAGATTGCACGAATCTCTCGGTGTAGGAGAACGAACGTTTACAGAGACGCTGGCTCATGTGATCAACGTCGAAGCCGTTTCATCAGAGGCGATCTATCTTGCCCTGATGCTCGATGAGCCCATACTCCACGATATTCACGCCGAACGCGATCTGGGAAAGCTTCTGCGCTTTGACCTGTTACCCTTTGCGGAGCTGCTGTCGTATTACAGGGTCCGTCGGACCGTTCTGCTGCGCATCCTTGAATCGCTGTCCAATGAACAGTGGTCAAGGAGCATCCGCGAAAACGGGAAACAACGCAAGGAGTCTGTTTATTGGCGTGCACGCGGCCTTGCGCTGCATGAGTTGGAACATATACTGGATCTTGAACGCAAGTTAAACCCATAATTTAGGAGTGAGGTAGAAATGCTGGAAACATATCATGTATCGATGGCAGAGCTCGAAGCAGGGATGGAATACATCCGTCAATCGCCAAAGGAGGATGGCACACTGAACCGGATCGTGCGCCGTCCACAAGTGGATGAGCGCGAAACAGTCATGGAAGCACACATCACGCTCGAAGATGGACTGGTCGGCGATAACTGGAAGGCACGCGGAAGTAATAACACCCCCGATGGTTCTGCACGTCCTGAAGCACAGATCACTTTGATGAACACCCGAACGATCGCACTGCTTGCGCAAAGCGAAGAACGCTGGGCATTGGCAGGTGATCAACTGTATGTGGATTTTGACCTGAGTGATGACAATATTCCGCCGGGTACACGCCTTGCCATTGGCTCGGTGATCCTGGAGGTATCGGTAATACCACACACAGGCTGCAAAAAATTCTCGGCGCGCTTCGGCATGGATGCGATGAAATTTGTCAACTCACCTGAAGGAAAGCAGTTGCATTTGCGCGGGATCAACACCCAAGTTATCCAGGCAGGCATCATCCATGTGGGAGATGCGATCCGCAAGGTATAGCAGGTTAATCGAAATATTCGTGACTTTCGTCCATTGTAAAAAACGGGCTTCCAGACCAAAATCGTCTCGAACAGTGGCATTGCAGCCTCATGCTACATGATTGCACACAAGGAGTCCGGATATGTCCATTTTTGATACAAACGAGAAGATCGAACACATCGCAGCACAAAACTTTCACTACGACCGTTACATTGGCTACCAATACTATCTGGAACGTGTGGATGTGGATGGAAAGTTCGGACTGGTTTGTGCAGAAGAATTGGAAAGCGGTGAAAGCCACTCGAAGATCGTTCTTCAACCAGTCTATGATGACATCAACGTGCAAAAGATCTCCACAGTCAAGGCAAACTATGACCGTTATGCCGTCTTCACTAATGGTAAAAAAGCTGGAGATTTTACAATGGTCCTGAATGAATGGATT
This sequence comes from uncultured Anaerolinea sp., assembly GCA_964555335.1. Taxonomy (GTDB): domain Bacteria; phylum Chloroflexota; class Anaerolineae; order Anaerolineales; family Villigracilaceae; genus Defluviilinea. The sequence continues at coordinate 14,646 of CAZKSG010000071.1, read as the reverse complement.
CCGTTGTGCACAAACTAGCCGGTCATGGTACTGCGGCATAAAACGCAGAGATGAGCGCTTGCTCATCTCTGCGTTTTTTATTTCCGTTCTGAAAATGTGGGGTCACAGAAATCAGGGGCTGACGTGAGGAATGGTGAAAACGTAAGCCGCTTGCCAACGCTATCGCCTTTCCCGGGTCCCATGCCAGAGGGTCCGCTGGGATCGCCCCAATAGTTTCCGTCTGCTGCAGAGGCACGTCCGAGCAGACCGCTCGTCCAATTGGGGTCTCCGGGGTTGATGGTGATGTTATTGGCGAAGCAATTATTATGGATCTGCGCATCCTCGTGAAAATCGACAAAGATGCCGCTGGGATGTGCCTCCAGCGTGGCCTGAAAACCGGGGATGCTCGTCATAAAGTCCATTACGATGGGGCTGGATTGCAGCGGCTCCATCGGGTCGCCTTCCTCAGGGTCGATGCCTGCCAGAATGGGGTTGTTGACACTGATCGCGCCACCGTACATGGGCGCTTCATTCTGGTAGAACTGGCTTTCTGTCACCGTCAAATTGACGTGATTGAGATCCAATGCGCCGCCTCTGGTACCATAATGTTCGCCGGTCACGCGATTCTTGAGAAAAAATGTATCGGTAATCACAAGCGTGACACCATCTGCATCTAGGGCACCTCCACCGCCATCCGCCAGGTTCGATTCAAAACGCGTGGACCGGATGTTGGATCGGGAGGATGTGATAAAGATCGCGCCTCCGCTGCTGGTGGCGTGGTTGCCGATAAACTCGCTGTTCTGAACATTCAACGCACTCAAGTCGAAATAGATCGCACCGCCGTTCTCTGCGCGATTCTCCACAAAGCGGATATGGTCCAGATCGATCAATGCACTCATCGAATAAATGGCGCCACCCCAATCCTCCCCCACATCGCCACCCTGCAAGGTGAGGTGATCGAGCGACAGCCTCGAATTGACCATGACCTCAAAAAAGCGGAAGGGTTCTGCGCCTTCATCGCGTACCAGCACAGCATCGTTGCCATGAATGGTGAGCGGGAAGATCACTGGCGGTAACGCGTCGCCAACGTCTACGACGCTGGTCATCCATTCCACTTGCGGAGGAGTCTGATCGCGCTGCGTGAAATGATATTCACCGGGCATCAGTTCGATGATCGATTCACCGGGCACACCGGCTGCACACGAGTCTTTGGGTTTGCCAGAATTCGCGGCAAAGATGGCTTCTGCAAACGAGCACTTTCCGTTTTCGGTGAATGGATAGACTTCCTGTTCGAGTGTATCCACGCGGATCAGTCCGGCGGGAACGGCTGTCGATGTAGTGGTCGCCATGGGCACAGGCGTTTCGAGGGCGATGGCAGTGGGTGTATCCACGGCCTGTGTAACGGAAGTCACTTGCGGCGTGGAAGGAAGCGGGGTCGGCGTCCCGGTCTGACAGGCAATGATGGCGAGGATTAATACAAAGAATGCAAACGGAAATCGTCTCACAAAAGGCTCCTTATCGTTAAAGATGCTGCATTATAAATGGCAAAATAGTTGTATACTGGAATTCGATAGGTTTCAGGCGAAGGAGGATAAAATGAAACTCTTACGTCGATCATTGATTGCGGTAGGGGGCATCGTCGTTTTTATCGCGTTATCGTGGCTCTATACTTCACTACAAGTCAAACACTATAGTTCAAAGGGAGTCTATGAGACGGCCGAACAGGGGATGAGGGCGCTTGTAGACAAACACTATTCCGCTGACCACGAGACGAAGATCGTGTATGCAGGAACTAATTCGTTTGATGGAAGCAAACCGCATATCTGGTATGTAATTGCAGAAGTGCACGCCTCATCCCACGCTGATGGTTCGGATCTGTACAAAAACGGATGCGAAGATCCCGGCTCCTTTTTTCTGCAAACTAAAGATGGCTGGATATTCGTACCGGAAGGTGCATTCCCTGGTTTCATGGGATTTTGGATGGGTGTGTTCGACATGGCCGGCCCGGGGCAGTCGGAACCGTCTGTCAATTGGGCACCAGACCAGAACCCACAGTTTTGCCTGGATTAATAAAAAAACGGGCGAGGTTTCTCGCCCGTCAGCCGTTTATATCAAAGATTAGCAAACTTCTCCCTCTGACTTAACTGTAGCTTTCAGCATCTTTTCCACGACATCGAAATCGATCTTTTCCGGCTTGGGATAGCGAATGCAGCCTTTGCCAAAGGTTACGCCAGGAATATTGAGCAGATAGCGATGAGCGAGCATCACATCGGTGCGGAGGATGTAGAGGGCGATGAAGTTTTTTTGGCTGGCGAATCCCACTTCGACTACGCCATTCCGTGAGTAACCCGGCATGCCGTAATACATCGACTCCTTGAAGCCGGTCAGCACTGACTGACACAGGCTGCGCAAACGGATAAGTGCCTCCTGCCTTGCAGCGGGGGACTCTTTTATATAAGCGGATACGGTCCTTGCCTTACTTTGCACCGGCTTAGATCCCCGCATTGTTCAAGATGTTCAGAAGCTGAGACAGCGCCGCCGTCAAATTGGGATGCGTCACTTCGAAGTGGCGGACCGATTCCTCCATCCGCCCGATCTCCCACTGGCTGCCGCGCAGACGTTCTTCGTGACCGGTCCGTTCGAGCAGGTTACGGATATCCACGCTCAAATGACTGAGCAGTTCGCGTCCTTTTTCATCAACCGAGTTCGTCGTCTCGATCTTCCGGTGCAGGTCCTCAAGTAAGTTTCGGAGTTCGTCATCGTTCATGGCAAAATCCTCCAATGCTGTCCGCGACATCTCATTGAGATTAGCATTGCGCGCTACTTCTATTGTAACGCAACCTGCCCGAATCCGATGAACGGATGTCTGGAACATATCACAGTACAATTGATACAGGTATCACTCATGAAGATCTTTTTATTGAGACATGCCAGCCCGGATTGGAGCCGTAAAGACATCCCATACGATATTGCTCCCGGGCCCGAGCTGCTCCCAAAAGGAGAAAAGGAGGCCGCATTCCTTGCAGAATTCTTGAAGCACGAAGGGCTGACAAAACTGTATTACAGTCCTTTCGAACGTGCGGCCAAAACTGCGCTGATTATCGCCGCTGCAAATGGTGTTCCCGCCATCGCAGAGAGAGGGCTGACCGAATGGCGTGGTGTGGATGAAACTGAACATCAGGTACGGGCACGGATGCGCTCCGTGTTTGAACGAACCGCCGAAGAAAGCCCGAACGTCGGCCCGATTGGGTTGGTCTCGCACGGTGGACCAATTGCAGTCCTGCTCGAAGAGCTTGGCATGAGCAGAGATGCGCTCTCTCCCTATCGAAAAATGTTCGATACCACCAACCCTCTGCCCCCGGCGGGCGCCTGGAAGGTGGAGAGGAATCCCGTAGAGGATCGTTGGGATTTTCAATTGGTTTTCACGCCAAAAGTGAATTAGACCTTCCCAAATCAAAAAACACACCGTTCTCCGTTCCCAGGAGGAAGAGAGAACAGGGTATTTATCATACATTTTATATCAGCAGGCGATAACTATTGACCCCCGGTCAGATAAAACATCAGATATAAAAGTGCGACATCAATCGCATAACCGAGAACGCCGCCTATAATTGTTACCAGCCACCAGGGCAATTTTCCCTTTAGAGGACCCCAATAGGCAAGCGCAAAACCGATCGCTGCTCCCACAGCAGTAAGAATCCAAGGGTTGAATAACATTAAGAACATGGTTTGCTCCTCCTTGAGTTGTATGATTATTATACATAGTACTACCCATGTTGAAACAAGGAATTGGGTTATCTATAGGTTTTCAGAAACTTGTTGTCTTTTGTCTCAATATTCTGTATACTGATATTGAGCATTTCTGCTTTACATGCAAAAGAACAACGGGGAAATCACAGTGGCACATGTGACCACAAGGAGGTGCCAATACGGATCTCAGAGAATAAATTCCATTGATTCATTACTGCCGGTCATGCAGGCAAAGCCAGATTCCTTCAGGGTTTGGTTGCCGATCGTGATGAATATACCTATATACCAGGAGGTAATATGAATAGGAAACTCTTTACCTTGGTAAGCGTTATCGTTATGTTCTCTATGCTTATGACGGCTCCTGTGTCGGCAAAAAGCACTTCCGATGGGTACGGCGGACTTCAACCAGGCGATCCTGTTACGCTTGAGCAAAAGATCCCGATCAACATTGTTCTGATCGGATATGACAAACAACAGGTCGACAAACAGGCATTGCTCGACCAACTGCCAGCTTCTTATAGCCCAGTCGTTCGCTATCCCCAGTTTTACGGCCTGCCGGGCAGGGATATGGGCTTGGAATACAATTTCGAATACCGCTTTAGTTATGCAAGCCCGGGCATCACACACAAATTCTTCAGCTATTTGAAACAGATCGGCACTCCAGATGTCCCGACGGTCTATCAACTGGCATATAACGACCAGGAGAATAACGTTCTCGATGTAGCAGATACAGTTCTCTATCTCGATGCACCATCCGTTGAAAAGTGGCTGGCAAAGAACCTGAATGCCAACAAGACTAAAGGCTACACGGTCGTCTTCATCAACTGGTTCAACCGTCCAGACTTTCAGTTCCATGTATATACCAAGACCGATTCCCCCGATCCCGATACCGGATACAACTTTGGAGCACTCCGTGCTTCGCGCAAGGTGATCGCCTGGGGTGGAACGACCAGCCGCCTGTGGTTCTATGATCTTTCCGCAGGGCCGGAAGCATGGACAAACAACTATGATGTGGATAACCCCGATCTCGATGGGAACGGTTACGAAGATTACCGCATGCCGCCCATTTGGGAATACACCACCGGCGGATACCGCGACCCGGCGGCTCTCAGCTCAGACCTGGGAATGGTGGCCCGCTTTGTCGGCATCGACCTGCTGTTCACCACCTCCCCGCTGTACGACCCGATGGTGACCGCCCCAGAACTATTTGGCGATAAGGTGGTTCATGTTAATATGATGGAGGATGACCCCGCCAGCCTGGGCGCAGACTGGATCAGCACCTCCTTTGTATACAGCCAGTTGCATCAATTTGAGCCGTATTACAAATGGCAGGCAAATCTGGCAGACGCCAACCCCATCGATGCCAACGCGCAGCGTTCCTTCCGTATCTGGTCAGGGCTGCTGCTCGAAGACGATTGCTGGAACGATTACTTCACACCGTTTGCCGAGCTCTTCTGCTTTTTCAATATCAACCGCGATACCTACATCCCACCGTATGACGAGAACGATTACGTGGTGGGAATCCATGCCTTCAACACCACCGCCGATAATCTCGGCGACCAGTATGGCCTGCTCGGCTTTGCCGATGACAATTGGATCGATGGCACACAATCCTACGTGTTTACATTCGATACAGACGACTACCGTGCCATAGGGTATGGGTTTAGCACAACCACCGTTCACGAAACTGGACATCACATCGGCATGTCTCACCCGCACGACGGATACGACTCAGAGCTTGCCCTTGACTTTGGTCCCGCAGACGATTTCTACTTTGCATGGTCAGGCGATGAAAGCAACACCATCATGCACTATATGGACCTCAGCGATGAGTTCGGACAGTTCGACAGGGATAACATGTATCGCTGGGAAACCGCCGGCTATTTGAATTGGGGAAGCGAGTTGCTCGGACAGATCGTCGCCCATCCCAAAGCGTACAGAGTGATGAGATATGTCACACTCGCAAAGTACTATGGACTGCAATCATTACAGAGTTTTGAAGCTTGGGATTACCTTAATGCTGCCCGCCAGGCACGACAGGCCTATGAAATGACAGTGATTGCAGCGAAGATTCTCGGTATCGAAACGGCACCGTCAGCACAAATGCTCCGTGTCGCCCCGAACCCGAA
>CAZKSG010000071.1:0-8688 GCA_964555335.1 uncultured Anaerolinea sp. | reverse complement strand
TTCTGGAGGCAGTTTGACCACCGCCTTGCTCGCACGATTGACCCAGCATCCAACAGACTAATTGACAAGTACCTCCCTTTTTTGTACGATAAAACTAAATTGCGGAGGGCAACATGAAACGATCAAAAGCTACAGCCTTGTTTTTGCTCCTTACGTTGGCCAGTCTGTTGCAAGTCATAAGTGTGCATGCACAAACCGAACAGCCTCCCATGCCGGGTATTGCCTTTCTCGGCTCATTAGAGGGGGAAATTACCGTTTATGAAAACGAACTTCCATATACCCTGCATGTTGTGAACCAGTCAACAGGAAAATTAGCGCTACAGGTCAGCCTTTTGGGGCTTGAAGATATCCTACAGACAGATCAGCCCACCGCCAGTGTTAGCCTCGAACCTGGTGCGATATGGAGTGTGCGTTTTTTCCCGCGCTCAAAAAGTCTGGACAAAACGTATAGTGGGCTGATCGTGTTCAGCAGTGAACGCGGGGATGTGATCTATAAGACAATGACCATCAGGAAGGGAGAAAGACCTTCCACGGAAGTGACTGCACAAAAAGACCAAATATCTTTAATCAACACAATCGATAACATAAATTGGAATGAGCTTCAAAACAAGAAGATTGATCTCTTTTTCTTGAATCAGGAACAGGACAAGGCTGATTTTACAGGTACGCTCTATGTCATGTGGAAGGACCTGAATTTCAAAAAAATCGAGTGCGGTCGATTGACCCTCGATCCGTCTTCAGCGGGTATCCTTCAGTGCGATCCAGGTAAACTATTCCTGCCTTCAGACCGTGGAAGTTATAGCGGTTTTATCATTATCCAGGATAGCGGAAATAAATGGGTTCAGCACTTTGACTTTATACTGCACGTGCCTTCGAGCGAGGCGCAGGTCCTGAATGGGCCAAAGCTGGAATTTCTCAATGGCGAGGACCCTATCGTCATCGATTACAACCTGTTACCCATACAACTTGGGCTGATCAACAAGGGACTGGAAAGTGTCGATATTCAGCAGGTGGAGGTCCTTCTCCCCAATATCATCGACCAGAGTGGGTATCCCATTTCCTCGCTACTCGAAGTTGAACAGAATCGCGCATCTACGATTGCTTCCCTTAAAACGGCCTGGCTGGAATTAAAACGTACGCCTTCCACCAAAACCCAACCCAGAGATGGCAACTATGCTGGATATTTGATCGTAAAGACCAATAACGATCAGGCGATCATCGTCAAAGCTATCACATTACAAGTCTCAGCGATTGACACCACCCTGCCCACTGTGACTGAAAAAATCGCAACCAATGTTCAGTTGTGGTTTCAAAAATTGTTTCGTTCCAAAGTTCGCTTCGCTACCACAGAATGGGTCATCGTATCTGTATTCTTTGTCTGGTTGTTCTTCTGGCTCATCAGCAAGCTTACCCAGTGGTGGTGGGCCGCAAGAGGGAAAGTTGGACCGATCACGATCGAAGAGATAGCGAACAAGCCGACTCTGGCATCCACGATGCGCTATCACCTGGCAAGGTGTGGGGTCCTGCCGAACACGTCCACGCCGAATACATCCACTGGCTTTGCCGGGTTGACCACAGTGATTTCAGAGAGTAAGCTGCCCGAAGCCAAGTTTGTCACTGCGATTCTTAACTTTATCCAGGCCTTTTTGAGTCTGAGTAAGAAACAGGGTTACACGGTCACCTGCACGCCATCTGGGGATGAGGCGAAACCACCAGTCAGTTTGACCACTGAAATCAAAATGTCCCGGTCGGGTCAGGCAAAGCGTATTTTTACGTTGACAGGCAACACATATGAGGAAGTTGGCAAGAACGCCGCCTTCTACATTTTCCATTATGCCAGCGGACGTTCTGCCGCCATACGTCACATCCCGAAATGGTCACGTTTCTCCTCTCCGGTTTCGTACCAAAAGTATAAAGAAGCGACCGAATTGACGTCTGCCGGGAAATATGAGGATGCCGTTAAGCAATTTGCAGAAGCCGCCCAGGATGCGCCCTTCAACGCATCGCTTCGCATGGGTTGGGGCGATGCCTATGAAATGCAAAAGAAGGACACCGACGCCCTGGGCGTCTACCTGGAAGCAGCTCTCATGTGGCCTGAGCTATATGGCTTTTGGTACCGTATTGCCGCCAAACTTGGCTGTATAAACAGTACCGAAATAGAGAAGTACAAAGCTCTACTCTACAACTTGATCCAGGGAAATAGCAAGGCGCTTGAGAGAGCAAACCATATGTTGGAGGAAACAGATCGGGTAGAAGGTCTAAAATCCACCAGCCTGGACAAGACAGATCCGGTCAAACTTTCATTACTGTTCCTGAAGTTTCTGGAAACAGAGATCACATTTGCCAGGATGATCGGAAATTGGAGCATGGCGGCATGGCTGAACCTGGTTTATTCGATCATTGACCCAGGGAAGGTTCGGCATCGGCTGGCCCGCTATTACTGGAATTATATTCCACTCTTCCCATGGGGAAATGGGGCACAATTTCAAAGAATGGTGCAGTTGGGATATCTCTGTATAAAACAACAAGCGGAGAAGTCTGCCATAGATGACAAGCAGGTTCGCCAGATCATGGAGTATCCATGGAATCAATGGCAGGTGTATTACAACGCCGCTTGTTTTTACGCACTTCGCTATGTAAAGTCAAAAAGCGAGAAAGATGCAGCGGATGCTCTGATGCATCTGAAAACAGCCGCGCAGAATCCCCACTCGGGGTTGGATATGAAGTGGGTGCAAAAGGACCAGGACCTCGATTCCTTACATGAAAATCCGGAATTCAAGGCATTGTTCGATATAGAGTCCAGGGAGGAAATCAAGGATAAGGAGACAAAGGGAAAGAAAGACCTGTATCAAGGCATATCTCTGATTCAACAAGTTGCAACCCAGCAGAAAGAAGATTGGGAAACACCGCCTGGTAGAAAGGTCTCTCCGGAGGAATTGATCATCGAAGCAGATCACCAAACCAGGGTTTGGGAATGCCTTTTCAAACTTTGTGATAACCCCACCGATGCCAAGTTGCTCGGCCTTTTCTGGAGTATCGGCATGCAAAACAATGCAAATATCCAGCCCAATCCAAACAGCACTCCTCCTGATTCTCTCAAACTAGATAAGCTCGATCTGTGCTGGAAAGATATCAGAAACAACGTGCAGTCATATCTCGATCTCTGGAATAGCCGCAAACAGGATGCCAGGCTGTATCTGGAGCATGGCAAACCTCAAATGAGAGATGTCTGGAAACTCTGGAGCAAGACAGAGATCAGGCAGTGGGAGTACCTTGTTAAATTGATCGAACATCATATGGCTCCGTAGACCACACTCACAATGGCAATCGCCTCCCAAAATTAAGATTGGACGCAGAAAACGCAGATAAAGAAGCAAAGGAAAAACAGCCCGGTTGAAACCATTGGGGAAGAAGCGTATGATAGTCAAGGAGAGAACCGAGCAGAGCATAGCGCCCGGCTCTATATAACGAAAGAGGACACTATGAAACAAGTCCTTGCTTTTCTTGTCAGGGCGGCTCTTTTGGTGCTGATCTGGTGGGTCTGGCAGTGGGCGTTAACTACACAACTATCCAGCGCCGTGAACGCAGTGATCCTTGTGGGGGCGGTTCTACTCGTGTTTCCGGTTGTCTGGCTGGGAAGAAGGATGCTGGATAAAAGGCCAACGATAAGCCGTACCCCTTGGGTCACCACATTTGTTCACTATACCATCGGGACCCTGTTTGGCTTGTCCATCATTCGAGCCATCGTTACGCATCGTGATTGGGTGGGATGGATACTCCCAATCCCCACAGAGATCGGATATTGGCTGGTCATGGTCACCAGCGTTGCCGCAATGCTGACCGTGCTCAACCTTGCCTTGAGGGGACTGGGAGCGCCGTTTGCCATTGCGCTCAGCCGAAAGCTGGCCGTGGATTGGATGTACGCCTGGACGCGCAACCCCATGGTACTTGCATCGCTCGCCTGCCTCGTCTCTGCGGGGATCTGGTTTCAATCAACGTTGTTCATCCTATGGGCACTCCTGCTGGTCTCACCGGCATTGCTTTTCTTTGTGAAGATGTATGAAGAGCGCGAATTGGAGATCCGCTTTGGGGCATCGTACCTTGAATATAAAGGAAGGACACCCATGTTGTTCCCAAGAAGACCGGGAAGGCAAAAGGTTTAAGAACCCTATCGTATGGATCAAATGGAGGACATCTCAATGATCGACAACATACCCTATCTCCCCGAAGAGAAACGTGTATTGCTCAAACGGCTGGTGGATGAATTGAGCAAGGTCACCGGTATGGCTGCCATTGTGCTGGGCGGCTCGTATGCCAGTGGAACCCAGCACGCGGCATCGGATATGGATATCGGTTTGTATTACTTTCCAGAAAACCCCTTTTCCATCGACGATATCCGGCGTATAGCGGAGGCAGTTGCAAACGATGGAGCGGTCACGGTGACCGGCTTCTACGGCTGGGGAGCCTGGGTCAACGGTGGCGCCTGGATCCACACCCCACAGGGGAAGGTCGATTTTATCTATCGCAATATCGAGCAGGTCGAACGCACGATCGCCGAAGCGCAGCAGGGCATTTCGCACCATGATTATGACCAACAGCCTGCTTATGGTTTTTACAGCGTGATCTATCTGGCAGAGACGCAGGTCTGCATTCCGCTGTACGACCCGGATGGGCTGATTGCCAGACTCAAGCGCAGCGTGGAAGTGTACCCTCCCAGGTTAAAGGAAAAGGTGATCGCCGATTCGCTGTGGGCGGTGGAGTTTACGCTGCTGCACGCCCGCGGCTTTGCCGCACAAGGAGATGTCTACAACACGGTGGGGTGCCTGACCCGGGCGGCATCCAATATGACCCAGGCGCTCTTTGCGTTGAACGAGCGGTATTTCATGCGGGACAAAAAGGTCATGACCGTGGTTGCGTCATTCCCACATCTACCTGCCGGGTATGTGCAGCAGGTCAACGATATTCTGGCACACCCGGGCGGCACATCACAAGAGTTGATACAGTCCACAGCTGATCTCGAACGCGTGTGGCGGAGCATCGTATCGCTCCCGGAAGTCCAGTACGAACCAAAGTTTCAGATGTAGACCCTTCGGGTGTTGGGCTTTCCCATCTGAACCCACCATCCAGTTGTACCGATACAAGGGTAGTTAGCGGCTTTGCCAGAACAACCACAAGCTGGAGAAGATCAGCAGGACGATAATGATCCGTTCGAACAGCAGCGGGCTGACGTGTGTGAGCATGGCGCGGGCGATCCAGATCCCAAGAGGGATGAACGGAAACACCCACCAGAGCGAGAGCAGCCGCGACACATCCAGGATGCCGGTATAGAGAAAGCCCGGCACCTTGATGAGGTTCAGAACCGCAAAATAGATCGCGGACGTGGCGATGAACGGACGTGCACTGACCTTTCGCAGCAGCAGATAAGAGTTGAACGGTGGACCGCCGCTATTGAACATCCCGGAGGCGAGCCCCGCCAAAAAGCCTGCCAGTGGAGAATGCCAGGGTCGAGGCTCATATTGGATCGTTCGCATCTGATCACTCACCCATTTGTAAAGGACCACCAACAGAACGAACACGCCAAGCAGGATGCGCAAGCCATTGGGCGAAAGCCACGAGAGCAAAAAGGTACCCGCAATGGCGCCTGCGATCCCGGCGGGCAGCATGCGCTTGAGAAGGTCGGAGTCCCATTCCTTCCAATACATGTAAAGTGCAAATGCATCGCCGACCATTAACATGGGGAGCAGCACCCCCACTGCCAGGGCGACCGGCAGCACCAACGCCAGCAGAGGCGTGAGCAGTACGCCCAACCCGCCCAGTCCGCCTTTTGATACGCCGATCAACAGCCCAAGGACTGCAATAACGATGACAACATATGTGGAATGCTGATCTGTGATTGGCATGAAAACAGCTTCGTCTCCCATCATCTGGATTGCGTACCGCCTCCATTCTCCCACAAAATGGAGCCGCACTAGCTAAAACGTTGTCGGCGGAAGGACTCGAATGACAAAAGCCGTTACGACACGTGCGGTTCAGGCAGGCTATCCATTCGGACAGTAAAGACTCCCCTCACGGCAGGGGAGTTTTGGAATCGCCCGGGTTAAAATCTCCAACCGGTGCATAACCTGCCTGCGCTGTTTGATGACAAACAGCACATGACGCCCCATGGGCGAGCCTGTACAATTCAATTGCCAACTCATTTTTTGCAGAAAATGAAATACAAGGTCCAGAGGAAGAATGAACGAAGAAAGCGATCTTGAACGATACGCGCCAGGGATGATGATCTTCATCACCGTGGTTGGCGGTTTTATGCGAGTGTTGCTGCTCGGCGCCAAAGGGATGTGGCTGGATGAAACGTTCAGCGTGTGGCTGGCCAGCCACAGCCTCCCCGAGATGATGCAATGGATCGTCAAGATCGACCCGCATCCACCGCTGTATTACATTCTCTTCCATGCCTGGGTTGCACGCTATGGGGGCACGCCTTATTATGCCCGTTTGTTTTCAGCGTTCTTCGGCACGATCACCATACCGGTCATCTATCTGATCGGCAAACGCATCTCCGGGGCGATGGCAGGGTTGGCCGCCGCCGTGTTCCTGGCGTTTTCGGTGTTCAACATCTACTACGCCCAGGAAGCACGCATGTACACCCTGCTGACGTTCAATGCAGCCGTGGCGATCTATGCATTGGTCAGGCTGCTTACAGATCCACGCGCTGCCAGCCCCATGGGGGGGCAATTTCGCGAATACATACATCTCTGGCGCACAGCGGGACCGGTGAAACCGGACGATAACAGGGATCTCCGTCATTTGGTTGAGCCCCCTCGCACCGGATGGAGAGCCTGGGTCTACCGCCATCGCTGGTCACCCATTCAGACCGTTGAAACAGACCTGGCCTGGGTCGGGTTTATCATATTCACAGCGGCGACCCTGTACACCCATAACACGGCTGTCTTTTTCCTTGTAGCAGTCAATCTTTTCGTTCTCGGTCTGATCCTTTTTCAAAGGATAAACAAATCCGGGTCTCAAACCGCCTTCCACGCTCCCTCGCTTGGGAATTGGGTGAAGGCCCAGATCGGCATTTTCGCATTGTGGGGTCCATGGCTGGTGGTCTTTATCAGACAAGCCAGCCGGGTCGACCAGGAGTTTTGGATTCCCAAACCCACCTGGGAGATGGTGATCCGGACACTGCGAGCCTTGTTGAATGCATCTGCGCAAAACCAGATCAACCAGGTTATGACGTGGATCTTGTGTGCGTTTCTTTGTTTGGGGCTGATCTATTACCGGAAAAAGTTTTCGATCTTCGTATTCCTGGCGGTTCTGTTCGCCACCCCCGTGCTGGGAGAACTGATCGTAAGCCTTCGCCGACCGATCTTTTTCGATCGGACCCTGATCTGGACGACGATCCCGTTATTGCTTCTACTGGCGGCAGGTGTCGCTCAATTGAGGTTTCAGTTCGTTATGGTCGTGGCAGTGGGAATGATCGGCATCAACTACCTGTTTTCAAGCGGCGATTATTATCGGTTCGTGCAAAAAGAGGATTGGGGCACCGCCGCCGGCTATGTGGCCAACTTTGCTCAACAGGACGATCTGGTCCTCTTCAACTCCAACTTCGTAGAGATCCCGTTCAACTATTACTTCGCACCCTATGAACAGCAATACTCCATCCAGGTGGAGAAACAAGGGCTGCCGCTCGACCTGATCGACAGCGCCATTCTGGAACCAAAGATGACGGAGGAGGACATCCCCGGGTTGGTTGCCATGCTGCACGAGCATGACCGGGTCTGGCTGGTATACAGCCACAACGACTATACCGACCCGGATGGGCTGATCCAGCAAACGCTTGCCGCGCAGATGAAGTTGACCCGCGAGCGTGAGTTTTATGGCGGGGTCGTTCAATTGTATGAGATGCCCTGAATTTCATTCATGATAGAGCCGAAGGTCCAACGGGTTTATTATAGAAGTACAGTCATGTAAGAATTGGGGTGCGGAAGAAAGGCAGGCGAAGAATGCACACTGCAAGGACAGACGCGCACGCGAATGGGTCGTATGCGCTATTGCGGCGGGGGTTGATCATCCTGCTGCTATTAAGCCCTCTGCTGCCGTATGCGGTCACGATGATCCAAAACAGCTATCGGATGGCATCGATCCCGGCAAAGATCAAAGCCCTGCCGGTGTATCCGAACGCCAAGATCGAGAAGGAGTTCATCCAGCAGGACGCAGAGAATGGCCAGTGCCTGACCGTGACCGTTCAATATCGCAGCCCGGCCCCGCAGAAAAATGTGGATGCATTCTATGAGACCCTGTTGTTGAAGTCGGGCTGGTATAGCGTGGATGGACCCACGCCTGCTTCACACCGTTATACAAAATCATCCATGACCATCACGATCACTGATCACACACCCAAAACATATCGTATCTATGCAACCTTCGGCATCTCCTCCCTCTTTCAGCCAGGATGCCAGCCATGAAACAGATCGCCATGCTTTGGCTCGATACGCCGCGCTGGGTGCGGGGATGGTTCCTCGGCAGCCTCCTTTACATCGTGTACTTTTTGGCGGTTTTCGGCCTGCTCAACCACCCTTCGCTCGGGACCTATCATCTATTCCTGTTTCCCATCCTGCTGTTGTTCACCGATACACCGATTAACGTGCCCATGTATATGGTTCATTTCATTTGGTGCATCCTGGGTGC
>CAZKSG010000070.1:0-20962 GCA_964555335.1 uncultured Anaerolinea sp. | reverse complement strand
TCGCCGAACACACCTTCACCAGTGACGGCACCTTGGCGATCAACTCCCCTTCGTGGACTTCGCGCATCGGCAAATTCTCGATGACGATATCTCCCGACTCGCAATAGGGTCCCGCGATGGACACGCGTTCGGTTCCTTCTCCATCGACATTGGATACCGTTAAACAGGAATAGCGTGCCCCATACAGAGCGAACCGGGGGTTGTCTGCCATGCCGCCGTCGATGAGCAGCCAGGTCTTCTCGCCGCGTCTCTTCACAGCACCAACGCGATAGATGACAACTCCCGCGCGAGCCACAAGACTTCGTCCCGGCTCCAAATGCAAATGTGGGAGCTTCAGCCCACGCTGCTGACAGCCTTCGATCACTGCTTCGGCAATGCCGCGCACATAACTTTCAACGGATGGATTCGGCAATTCATCTTCGTGGTAGGCTACTCCCCACCCGCCGCCGGGGCAAAAATGCCATTCCCCTGAGAAACCGATTTCCTTGGCAAGATCCAATGCCATTTCAATGGCGGGGATCAATGGTTCGGGGTCGCGGAAATTGGAACCCTGATGGAAATGAATGCCTTTGAGCGGAAGATTGCTCTCTTTACAGAAATTTGCAGCTTCACGTATCTCTTCACGTGTCATGCCAAACTTACTGTCGTGTTGTCCGGTTTGAGTGTGGGTATGATGCGTGTGGACGGCAACACCCGGGAGCAGGCGCAACCAGAGATCAGGCCTATTAACCACAGGAGTGTCTGTAGTTGCTACTATGTTTTGCAGCTCTGTTAAATTGTCCACCACGATCGTGCCGGCATTTTGCAAGGCAGACTTGATATCTGCCATGGATTTGTTCACTCCATGCACAAGAATGTGTTCATGTTGTACGCCTGCCGCAACGGCAATGGCGATCTCTCCCTCCCCGGTACAATCTATATAGAGGTCATGTTCTTGGGTCCATTGGGCGATGGCTTTGCAGAGGAAGGCTTTGCCCGCATATGTGATGTGCGAAGTCGCGGGGTAATATGCAGATAACGCGTCTGCGTACGTTTTGGCGGAGGTGTTCAGAGTGGTGCGATCATAAATATATAACGGCGTTCCGTAGTCGGCTGCGAGAGAGGCGAGATCATGTCCCGCGAGAAAGAGCGAATCGTTTTGCACGGTTGTTGAAACTGGGAATAGCTTGAGCCGATCCGAGAGTCGGATTTGAGAAGTTGCATGGGTCTGCATGGGGAATCCTTAGTTGGAATGTTTGTCTGCTGTGTTTGCCGCATGGACGCGGTTTTTGCCAAGACGTTTTGCAGCCAGTTCGGCATTGTCGGCTGCGAGCATAAGATCGCTTAATGTAGCTGCATCTTCTGGGAAGGTAGCTACGCCAAGGCTGATAGTGTAGCCGGGTATCGTGTGATTATTGGCTTTGCCGGGCGCTTTTCCTTCTGCTGACCGCCGCAGTCGGTCGGCAAGTTTGATTGCACCCTCCTTGGGTGTGCTGGGAAGGATGATGGCAAATTCCTCGCCGCCATATCGTGCGGCCAAGTCAGGTTCACGGACATTTTCCTTGAGCATCTCCCCAACCTCTTTAAGACGTACATCCCCTGCGGGGTGACCGTAGTGATCATTGAATTCCTTGAACGAATCGAGATCAAGGATAATCAATGATAGTTGATTGTTGTAACGGCTGGCACGTGTGATCTCTGTTTGCAGGATCTCGTCGAAGGCGCGGCGGTTGGCAAGCCCGGTAAGGGGATCGGTAAGTGCCATGGTTTTGACTTCTGTGTGAAGGCGTGCGTTGTCGATGGCGATGGCCAGAGGTCCGGCAAGCGCGGCAAGGATGTTTACATCCCGTTCATCCAATGGATTCTCCTCGTTCGATTCAACGTTGAGCACTCCCAGAACGTGATCCTTTTTCAAGAGAGGAACGCAGATCTCGCTGTTTACATCGTAATCTGCCCGAAGGAAGGCGGGGTCTTGATTCACATTCTGTATGAATTGAGTTGTTTTTGTGCGCGCTGCCCTGCCGTTAATCCCAATAGTGATGGGAATTTCGGTGATGATTAACTCCTCGGGATACCCCAGCTCTGCTCCAAGTTTCAGAGTATCTCCATCGAGTAGATAAATACTGACATAGGTATACCCAAAAGAGCTTCTTAACAATTCGATGACAGTTCGAAGGATTTCATTCAAATCAAGGGAGGACATGATCACTTGAGAGACGGACTGCAAGGTCATCATAATGCGCAAGTGTTCCTGTGTGGCTGCATGGAGACGCGCTCGTTGAAGTGAAGTAGCAACCTGATTGGCAAGCGTTTCCAAGGTTTGAACATCCTCAGGTGTGAAGTCCGCTTCCCGGGTGCTTTCCACATAGATGACGCCATGCAGTTGATCCTTGTCGAAGACGGGGATACCGGCGGCAGAGCCGTGTCGTTTGGCTGTGGAAAAGTAATACGGGTCCTGAGAGACATCACTGGCAATATACGATGCACGAGCCTGCGCCACGTGCCCAATGATGCCTTTGCCCATTTCCTGGCGAAAGCCCGGGCGATACCCAAAATCCTCCGTGCCGGTAATGGCTGTCACTTCCAGAAATCCATCCTTCGTCAGCAGGGAAATGGCAGCTTCGGCATACCCGAATTTGTCGACGACGGCTTCCAGTGCACGCTCGAGAATCTCCATTTCGTCGAAACTATCTGCGATCCTTCTGCCAACCTCCTCGAGCAATCCCACCTGGGTTGCCCGGCGCATCTCGTTATCGTAGAGTTGTGCCTTGAAGATGGCAAGGGCGATCAACTTGGCAGCTTGTTCGCCGATCGCTATTTCTCCATCTGTAAATTGATGATATTCATTGAAACTGATGAGCGCGGCGCCCAGTTTCTTGTTGTTGGCGATCAAGGGAAGTGCAAGTACGGAGCGAGATGGAACATCTGATGCCAGCCGCGGATTCATGTAAGGGGTGTTGCGAACGTCCTCGATGGGAATGGCGTGACCTGCCCGTAGGACGGAGGCGGTCAGGGTGTTTTCTCCCGGTTCGATTTTCATGTTCGGGTAGATGTTGCGAAAATCACCATAGGCGGAGGCTGGATAAACCTGTCCCTTGGACTCATCCCAAAGCGTAATGAACGCCCCATTTGCATCCATGATCTGTCCGAGTTGATCGGCCAATACCTGTAGTGCCTGGCGCATATCGGGCATCTCGAGCGTGGTGTGTGTGATCTGGTTCAGCAATTCTATCTGGCGGGCCCGGTGTCGTTCGCTGGGAAGCAACGTCTGATCCTGCGCAGACTTGCCAGACAATGCAAGCCATTCCTGTTCTGCGAGCCTTCTGTTGTAACTTGAGAAACCGACCAAAGCGCTAAAGATCAGGAGAAAAAGAAAAATGGATGTGGTGTCATCATTCAAGAGTTGAATGCCAAACACACCCAGAAGGAGGGTGGATGTGATGACAACAAAACCTCGCATGGAAAAGAACAATTCGCTCATCAAGATCGCGATGATCAGATAATAAAGCACTGACAGCCTGTTTTCCCCTCTAAAGTGCTGAATCAGTGCCAGAGTGAATATTGCACCGGATAATATGACGATGGCAAGGGATAAAGCCAGTTGGAAGCGTCCAAAACGGTTTAATAAATAGGCGAGCCCAAAGCCTATTGTCATGATGATGGTCAATATCTCCCCGCTCTCGATGGGTCCGCGCCCGTAGCGGAATCCCAATTCGGTTAGAAATCCCCAGGTGATCAGAAAGATCAACGACAAATTCAATGCGCGGGCAAGCTGATGTTTCTCTGAATTCAAGGTTTGTGCAGGTTCGATCAGTCCTTCCCTAATTCGCGACAACCAACGAAACATGGATGAAACGATCAAAATTATTTTCATGGAAGGGCATGCCCAGATCCTGACCCTGCAAACACGGTTAAATGGATGTGCTTATTTCCCAAAGAAAAGAGTCCACCATACCTCCCAGTTCTGCATGGGTGTGGGTGTGGGAACTGGAGTACTGGCCTCGATGGGCGCCACGCCAGGCTGTCCGAGGGGGACAACGGGTAAGTCGCCGTCCTGAATGTAATGCCCGTCGGTACGTGCCCACTCTTCCACGGCTGCATTCGAGCCTGCATAGGCCACCTGTGTCTGCAATGCAGACTGGGTTTGAACGGCCTGTGTTGCCATCATGTGAACGAGTTCGTTCTGCTCATTCAGCATTTGTAATTCTTCAAGACGCCGGTTAAATTCAAGCACAACAAAGACGAGAATTAAAATACCGATTGCAGCCGCAACACGTCGGACATTGATGGGAAGATTCAGCATGGCAGGTTACATCCTCCCTGAATTGTATAACAAGAAGCGGCTATAATCAACACGGATATTACGGGTGACAGCGTTTTTATGAAGCTGTCACCCTTTCATGGAGAAGATCATGCCCAAAGTAAAACAGATCAATCATGTTGCCGTCGTTGTGGACGATATGGAAAAGGCGCTATCCTTCTGGCGCGATGCCATGGGGATCGAGTTACATGAGTTGCGCGATGTCCCTGCCGAGAAGTCGCAAGTCGCCTTTCTGCCGCTGCCCGGTTCTGAAGTGGAGCTTGTGAAACCAACCACCGATGACTCCGGCATTGCCAAATATCTTGCCAAACGTGGACCCGGCATGCATCACCTGTGCCTCGAAGTGGACGATATCGAAGCGATGATGGCGCAACTAAAAGAAAAAGGGATGCGCCTCATTAACGAAGAGCCGCGCGTCGCTATGGATGGAAAGAAGTATGCGTTCATTCACCCTGAAAGCACCGGGGGAGTATTGGTAGAGTTGTACCAAATCTAATCATGTCATTGCTTGATATCGATACCATCCAGACCGTACTGAGCGAACAGTGCGGACTCACTCATGATCGTCCCATTATTGTGGGCGTATCAGGCGGTCCAGATAGCCTTTGCCTGATGAGTATTTTGCACAAGTCACGTTATCGGTTGATCGTGGCACACTTCAACCACAAGTTGCGCCCCGATGCCGATGCCGATGCCAATGTGGTGGAGCAGACTTCCGCACGACTGAACCTTGCCTCAGTGATCGAAAGTGGTGATGTGCGCGCATTCGCAGATGCCAGGAAACTTTCCATTGAAGAAGCAGCACGCATTATGCGTTATCGTTTTCTTATGGAGCAGGCGCATCGTTTTAACGCACAGGCCGTGGCGGTAGGTCATACTGCTGATGACCAGGTGGAGACAGTTCTCATGCATTTCCTGCGCGGGGCTGGGCTGGCGGGACTCAAGGGAATGAACCATCGCACGATCATTCACATGTTCGATCCCGAAATTCCCATTGTTCGCCCGCTGCTGGATGTTTGGCGGGAGGAAACGGTTGTCTATTGTGCGGCCAACGGTTTCCGTCCGCGTCACGATCCAAGCAATGCTTCGCTTGATTTCTTCCGTAATCGGCTGCGTCATCTCCTCATCCCCACGCTTGAATCCTATAATCCGCGTTTTCGCGAAGTGGTATGGCGCACGTCGCGTTCATTGGCCGGCGATCATGAAATTCTAACGGATGTTTTGGATGACGCATGGAGGACTTGCGTTGTCCAGGCGACTGCAGATTTTATTGCCTTTGACTCTATCGCGCTAAACAAGCAGCGGCTCGGACTCCAACGACATCTTATCCGCCGCGCAATCGAGCATCTTCGCCCCGAAGACCTGGATATTGGTTTTTCCACCCTGGAACGTACCACGCATTTTATAGCCGACTCTCAACAGAGAGCCCGTTTGAACCTTCCAGGTGATGTTCATTTGCTGCGCGAGGGTGGCGTGATCTATGTTGTCGCCGGTGATGCCACCCTGCCCATTGAACGGTGGCCGCAAATGCCTGATGTAGGTGATACCATTTCCTTGAAAATTCCGGGTTCAGTAACACTTTCCGGCGGCTGGAGGTTAAGCTGTGAGCGCTGGAATATTGCCTCGTTGGCGATGGAACAAGCGAAGTCCAATGATGATCCATTTCAGGTATGGCTGGATGCAACCGGGATCTCCGATGCCTTGGAGTTGCGCGTGCGACAGGATGGCGACCGTTTTGAGCCTCTTGGCATGGACGGCCACGAAATGAAGATCTCGGATTTCTTTATCAATGTTAAATTGCCGCAGAGGGCACGAGATCGTTGGCCGTTGCTATGCATGGGTGAGAAGGTGGTCTGGGTGCCAGGCTATCGCCCTGCTCACCCGTTCAGGCTTACAGACTCGACGAGGCAGGCGCTCTACTTCTCGATGACCCGAAGTTAAGAATGACGGTCACCCTTAAGGCGACCGTCATTCTTATTTTCCTTCATTCAATTGTTTCAGCTTGATGAACAACTCACGCCACTGAATTTTCGAGACCCCAAGTTTCTGGCGGATCTTATCGGGTTCCTCGCCGGCACGGAAATCGTTCAATGCACACGTCCAGCGGCACATGTCGAATGACAGGTGTTTGGTCAGCCCGGCTTCATTGCCGATGTCTTCGAGCAGATATTCCAGCCGCCGCGGTGACCAGGGGAACAGCTTCTCTTCCGGCTGGTATTGAGCGGTATATTCTTCATAGGCGGGAATCCAATCTTCAGGCAGGAGCAGCTTTCTTTCCTTGTAACGATTCGCTGGCGTCGCATACTTAATGAAGACAATCGGTCCATCGGGGGCTTCCAGGTCGATGTGTTCCAGTTCGATCCCCAGCGTCTCGCTCTTTTTGATGCCGGTTGTGAGTAGAAGATGAACTAACGCATAGGGACGCGCGTCTGGCTTGGTGGCCCGTCGGTGACGATCTGCGGCGAGGAGAACGGCATCATACTCGTCAGATGTGAGCACCGTAGGAAGAGGACTAATGGCTGAACGCTGCGCCACTTTCTCAGCCGGATCCACCATCAGCACCCCGTACTGGTTCAGCCAGCGAAACAGAGATTTGGTGGCAGTGATGCGCCGCGCCAGAGTCTTCGGGCTACATGGAACATCACGTTCCTTTTCCATCCATTCGAAGTAACGGTTGAGGTCCTTGGTGGTAATCTTGCCGAGGACGATATCTTCCGGCAGGAAAGTGGTTAGCAGGCGCACATCCGAAAGGAAGGCTTTGATCGTGTTTGGCGAGCGGCCTTGATCCGCGAGGTACGATTGCCAGGATTGGATTGCCGAAGCAAGGGATGTTTGAGCGGTTAAGTGTGAGGGTAGATGTTTCTCAGGCATGACAACTCCTGTTTTCTCTCTTTCGTATAGTTTAGCGAAAAAAAGGAGGGATGTCAACTGGCTGGAGCCAATACAGTCCAAATTTCCTTTGAAAAAGGGTCCGATAGGACTTTTTTCCCCCCAAATGGTGATTTTTAGTACATTTCCCAGGGTGATGATTTTGTCATAATGAAATGGGTGTTTGTTTACGTACTTATCGATTTCCATCAATCACCGGTCATCTAAACAGGGTAGAATCATTCTTCCAAACAGCTGATTTACAGATATGGATCTACGCGTTATTCTATTTTCCTCCCCCTTTTTCATATTATCATAATGAGTCTTTACCCTTCCTCCTCCCCAACCGCCAACGGTAAAAAAGTATTTCATGGGAAGCAATCTCCCCGTTATATATTGCTCGTCACAATCGTTGGGATCGCCGTGGCAGAAGTGATTGCAATGATCGTCGTCTATTTTGTCAGAACTTCCATGCCTTATTATCAACAGGTGATTCTGGACGCGGCTGTGATGACGGTGATCATTTATCCACTATTATATTTTCTCTCTACAAGACCTCTTCTGCAGTATATCCAGCAACAAACACTGACCGAGCACATCCTTCAAGCGCGATTGCGACTGATCCAATTCTCTCATTCACATACACTGGATGAATTGCTTCAGGAGACCATCAATGAGGTAGAAATACTAACCCATAGCACAATTGGCTATTTTCATTTCCTGGATGCCAATCAAAAATCGTTGTGGCTGCGTGCCTGGTCCACGAATACGTTACAGAACATGTGCTCTCTGTCTGGCAAGGATAGTCACTATGATGTAGATAAAGCCGGGGTATGGGCAGATTGCATTCGCGAACGCCGGCCAGTAATCCACAATGAGTATCGTTCCCTCTCTCATCGTAAAGGGATGCCTGACGGGCACGCTGATGTTGTTCGTGAAATGGCAGTTCCGATCATGCGGGACGGAAAGGTGATGGCGGTCCTGGGTATTGGCAACAAGCCGCAGGAGTATACAGACACAGATGTGGAGATCGTCATGACCCTGGCAGATTTTGCCTGGGATATCGTGCGGGACAAGCAGGCCGAGCTGGCTCTCCGTGAGAGCGAGGAGAAGTTTCGCACCCTGGTTGATTGGACGTATGACTGGGAAATCTGGCTGGACCCTCAAGGTAACATTGTCTACAATTCCCCGTCATGCGAACGCATTACAGGCTATGGCCCAGATGAATTCATCAAGATGCCGGACCTTTTACAGTTGGTGATCCACCCGGATGATAAGTTGATGTACGAGCAGCATCTACACTTACTTCATTCTGAATCAGCCGGCATAGAAAGCATGGAATATCGCATCATTGCCCGTAATGGAAGCGAGCGCTGGATCGAGCATATCTGCCGCCCACTTTACGGGAGCGATCATCGTTATTTAGGACGCCGCATCAGTAACCGCGATATTACCGAACGAAAACAAGCCGAGCAGGAGATCTTTGAGCGGAATCAAAAAGAGAAGCTGCTTACTCAAACCCTTCACACGATCCAGTTGGATATTGCACGCGACTTGCATGATACGATCGGTCAAAATATCAGTTTTCTGCGCATGAAAATCGATCATTTATCTGGCAAAAAGGCAATTAAACGGGACGAGATAAAAAATGAACTTCAGACCATGATGCGAGCAGCAGACGAATCGTATGACCTGATCCGAGGTACACTTGCAATCCTTCAGTTGATCGATTCCGCAGACTTGCATCGTCTGTTCATGCGGTATGCAGAACAGGTCGATGAACGGTCTGCCTTCAGAGTAGATTTTTCAACGACCGGCGATGCCAGGCCTTTATCGGCGCCGCGAATGCGCCAGTTGTTCTATATGTTTCGCGAGATGTTGAACAACATCGAAAAACATGCCAATGCAACACAGGTCAAGATAGAAATGATCTGGGAACCGGATTCGCTGAATCTGCAAGTATCTGATAATGGCAAAGGGTTCGATATGGATCAAATCCATTTTGGCGGTCATTATGGATTGAAGTTTATGAAGGAACGGGTTGACCTGTTAAGCGGGATATTGACGATCCATTCTGCAAGTGGCTCAGGCACGAAGGTGTCGGTAAAAGTCCCTTGTGAACCGTCTTAGTCTCCCACTTATTCTTATAAAGGGAAGGTGATGCCAGTCAATGAACTTGATCATTGTAGACGACCATATCCTCTTTCGAGAGGGACTTGCTTCTATTATCCGCTCTGAACCAGATATGACGATCACCGGAATGGCCGGTAGTGTAAAAGAGGCTGTCGATCTGGCCCGTGCTCTCAAGCCGGATATTGTTCTGATGGATTTCTCGCTTCCTGATGGAACGGGTGCCGATGCGACCCGTATGATCCTGGAAGAACATTCCAATTGCAAGATCGTGTTTCTGACAATGTCGGAGGAAGACGAGAATCTGTTCGATGCGATCCGAAGCGGGGCCAAGGGATACTTGTTGAAGAATATGCAGCCTCAAAAATTGGTCGCCGCCCTGCGGTCCGTTCAAAAAGGAGAGAGCGCCCTTTCCCGCTCGATGACGTTACGCCTCATGGAGGAGTTATCCCGTACGAAAAAGCCCGAAACCCCACAGGATACGACCCTGACGCTGCGGGAAATCGATGTGATCCGTGCCCTTGCTTCCGGATTGTCCAATTCGGAGATCGCAAAACAGCTGTTCATCTCTGAGAACACGGTTAAATATCATGTTCACTCAGTTCTTCGCAAACTCGGGTTGACCGGTCGAAAGGAATTGACCCAATACGCCCAGGAACGGGGGTTCATCAAGACAAAGGATTAACCCGGGGGTTAACCCGTGGGTTAAGTGTTCAGACCAAAAGACCATCCTTGAGGTGGTCTTTTTTTAATCCCTGTAGGTGGGGGAGGGTGGATGGTGCTTCTGTTCAATTTCATTAAGATACAAGTTATCTACTTCTGAGAGATGGATTCGATGAACCTGCCTAATATGATCGGCCCCATTGAAGATGCGAACCCAGTGTTGCTGGGGTCGCATGTTGCCATTTTGTGGGGGTTGAACGACCTTCTTGCGCAGGCATTGAGTTCATTTCTGCAACAGATGGAGTGGAGCATCTTTCGAATCCAGGACGATGGGGACATTGAAAATTTCTTCCGGGAGATGGTGCGTTTGCACCCAGAGGTTGTGTTCCTGCGCCAGGATAAGGCAGACAATTCGTTCCTGCCCTGGCGTTTGATCGATGAAAAACTATGTCTGAAAGTGATCACGGTCTGCACGGAAAGCAATGTTATGCAGGTATACAGCAAACAAGATGTTCTCCTGCAGGGAGCATCTGATCTGTTTTCTGTTATTGATCAAAGGCATGTTTCGAACGATTCGACTGAAAAGGAGGTGGGGCAGACAACATAAAACATCACTACCACAGTCCAATTTCTGTTCCAGAACATTGCATAGGAGAACATCATGAAAAATAAAATCCTTATCAGCTTAATGACATTTATCGTTATTATTTCACTGGGTTTTGGAACTGTAGTTCCGGCCCGTGCCCAAATTCTACGAGACGGTCCGGCGGCGATGCCCGCAGGTCCTGTGGACGAGTCGAAGGTTCCACATTACTTTGGACCGTACCCCAACTGGGCAAATAGCCCATATACGCTCCCGAATGCCACTGTCGAGATTCAAGGTGATGGCATCGGCGCGACAGCCGTTGCCTTGGTCGACCCTGTGACACAAGGTATCTCTTCGATCCAGGTTACCTCACCAGGCAGCGGTTATACAACTGCCAACGTTATTATCAATGGCGGTGATGGCAATGCTCAGTCAGCCGCCACGATCAACTCTTCAGGTACTCTTACCTCCGTCACTGTGGATGCTGCAGGCGGAGGATATACCACTCCTCAGGTCAGCTTCTCAGGCGGGGGCGGAAGCGCTACACCTGTTTCTGTGGGGAACCCCCTCATCTCGCGAACGTACGCGACCGATTATGCAGCGGCACCAGGCATTCTTGGACCCGTATTCGTGGTATTGAACGCAACGATGCCTGCTTCCGGCCAGGTTACATCCATTGAGTATTTTAACCAGGCAACGACCGGTGGAAGCCCCAACCCGTCTGCAGGAAATCTGTTCCACGCCTACGTTCTTCACCCCACTGGCAACCCGAATGAGTATGCAGTTCTGTGGGATAGTGGTGAAATCACCGTTCCACCAACTGCTGATCCGGTTGGTGTAGTCGAGACGATCCCGGTGCCAAATATCGCCGTCACAACAGGTGACACGATTGCCTTTTACGGTCAGGGAATTCCGGTGGACGATCTTGGGACGGGCGCAGATACTCTCAGTTATCCTGCTCCAACAGCCCCTGGCGCTTTCGTCACACTTGGCGGAGTCGATTTTCCGATCTATTCTCAGACACGCACCTATTCGTTTGGCGCACAGGTTCTCGACCTGAGTTCCGTTCCACCTGTAGTTGAAGCTACAGGGACGGCTTATGGTGGTGTCGATGTAGTACAGATCATCGATGGTGGCAGCGGATACACCATGCCGACCGTTGAATTCGATCTTCCCGACGCCCCTGATGGCATAATCGCCAAGGCCCACGCCGAGATGGATGTGAACGGTACGATCACCGCAGTGGTTGTGGATGATCCGGGTTCTGGCTATTTGTCTGCTCCAGGCGTTGTCGTCCATGATGGCACGTTGTTCGACCCAATCGCTGGCGCAAACCTGGCAACTGTATCATCCACTCTTAAGGTGACATCCGTCGTTGTGGACACATTTGGCTCCGGTTATGTTTCGGCTCCAAACGTGACGTTTACAGATCTGAACGGAACCGGTTCTGGTGCGTCTGCAACTGCATTTGTAGACTTTGGCGCGGTGACCGGTATCACGGTCACTCAACCCGGCACTGGGTATCTGACCGTAGGCATGCGCAAGTTCATCGATGACCTGCCAGGGCTTTGTACACCTCCAAGCTGCCCAACGGACGGGAAGTACATTCCATTGGCTGTAGCCGAAGCCAAGAAGTACAACGGCGTTGAAGCAGATCAATACGAGATCGGTCTCATTCAGTACCGAACATCCTTCTCTTCCGATCTGCCACCCACACTTGTCCGTGGATATGTACAGCTCGAAACCCCGGCAAATGCAAGCATCAGCCAGCACTATCCACTGCAAAACGAATTGCTTGATGGCACGAAAGTGGATACGGGTTACTTTGCCGTGACCCCGCCTCAGTATCTGGGACCTGTCATTGCGGCAACCAAGAATAAACCGGTCCGCATTGTGTTCCGCAACCTGCTGCCCACCGGGTCGGATGGCGATCTGTTCCTGCCCGCCGATTCCTCTCTCATGGGTTCCGGTATGGGTCCCATGGGCATGATGGATCCTATGGATGGCGGCTCTGTCATGGATGAGATACGCAACCCGCTCTGTAGCGAATATCCCAAGTCTGATATGTGCTTCAAGGATAATCGCGCTACACTGCACTTGCATGGCGGCATCACACCGTGGATCTCTGATGGAACCGCTCATCAGTGGACCACCCCGGCCGGCGAAATGACCGATTGGCCGCAGGGTGTCAGTGTACAAAATGTACCCGATATGGGCGATGCTGGATGCAATGGTGATCGCGACGGTTGTCTGACTTTCTATTACACTAATCAGCAGAGCGCTCGCCTGTTGTTCTATCACGACCATGCCTGGGGTATCACACGCCTCAACGTGTATGCAGGTGAGGCCGCTGGTTACCTGATTTCTGACAACACTGAGAAAGCCTTGGTCAACAGCGGCACGATCCCAGCTGATCAGATCCCTCTGATCATTCAGGATAAGACCTTCGTCCCCGATGCAGCTCAACTTGCCCTGCAAGACCCAACCTGGGATACTGCACGCTGGGGCACAAAAGGCAGTTTCTGGTATCACCATGTCTATATGCCTGCCCAGAACCCCGGCGATCCCGGTGGCATGAGTTCCTACGGACGTTGGATGTATGGCCCATGGTTCTGGCCCCCCGCAGCAGCTACCAAGTACGGTCCTATCGATAATCCGTATTACGATCCGAACTGTAACCTCGATGATCCTGCCACCTGGCAATATCAGACAGATCCGTTCTGCGAACCCAGGCAGATCCCAGGCACCCCGAACATTTCGGTTGGCATGGAACAATTCAATGACACGCCGATCGTCAATGGCGTGGCCTATCCGAAGGTTACTCTGGAGCCGAAGACCTATCGCCTTCGCATCTTGAACGCTGCCAACGACCGCTTCTTCAACTTCCAGTGGTATGTTGCCGATCCAACACAGGGGAACGGTTTGACCGAGGTCGCTCTGAAAGCTGCCGAATTGGAAGCTGCACAGACGGACCCGAACGTATTCCCGACCCCGGATACCACCATCAGTCTGCCTGGTCCAGATTGGATTCAGATCGGCACGGAGGGTGGCTTCCTGCCTGCTCCGGTGGTGATCGATGGACAACAGCCCACCACCTGGATTACAGACCCGACTCGTTTTGATGTCGGCAATGTGGATAAGCACTCCCTGCTTCTTGCCCCTGCCGAACGCGCAGATGTCATTGTAGACTTCTCGAAGTTTGCCGGCAAGACGCTGATCCTGTACAACGACGCACCTGCCGCGTTCCCGGCTCGTGTTCCCTCGTACGACTATTACACAGGCGCCCCAGATCTGAGCCCGGTGGGTGCGCCGAAGATCCTGCCAGGGTACGGCCCCAATACCCGCACCATCATGCAGGTGACGATTGCCGGTACTCCGGCTGCAGCCTTCAATCTGACAAAACTCAATACTGCCTTCTCGCACAAGGCGAACGGCACTGGTGTGTTCGAGTCCGGGCAGCATCCAATCATCGTTGGACAGGCCGCGTACAACTCAGCGTATGGCACTGCCTTTGCCGCCAGCAGCAACTGTAATGCTCCGGGTAGCACGCTTCAACGTTGCGATGGTTTGGTACGTGTGAATGACACCATCAATTTTGGCTTCAATACACTGCGTGCTCCCACCGTCAAGATGACCATGCAACTGCAACCCAAGGCCATCCATGACGAAATGAACGCTACAACGTTCGATGAGTACGGCCGTATGCAGGCAAACCTGGGCGTGGAAGCTCAACCCCCAACACCTGGGCTGCAGAACGTCACACTCTACCCGTTCGTCAACCCGGCCACTGAGATCATTGACGGAACGAACCTGCCAAAAGCACACGTGACCTATGATGCAAACGGTCTGCCTGTAAGTGATGTGAAGATCACCCCCATCGCGACCAATACGGACGGAACACAGATCTGGCGTATCACGCATAACGGTGTCGATACACACCCGATCCACTTCCATCTATACGATGTTCAATTGGTGAACCGCGTAACCTGGGATAACATCATCATACCGGCTGATAAGAACGAACTGGGCTGGAAAGACACGGTACGCGTCGCTCCTCTGGAAGACACGATCGTTGCCCTTCGACCGATTGTCCCCGAGGTACCTTGGGAATTGCCCAACGCGATCCGAATGCTCAACCCGATGATGCCTGCCGGTTCGACGGCCATGTTCAACAATGTGGATGTACAAGGCAACCCAACCGCACCGATCACCAACCAGTTGGTCAACTTTGGCTGGGAATATGTCTACCACTGTCACATCCTGAGCCACGAAGAAATGGACATGATGCGGCCTGTGTCGCTGGCACTCCCACCGGTCAAACCCAATGGACTAACCGCCGCGATCAGCGGAGGTACAGCGAACCCGGTTGCCAACCTGAGTTGGAATGACAACTCCATCGCTGAGACATCCTATGTTGTCCAAAGAATGTTAAGCGGTTCCGGTACCTGGGTCGATGTTGGTACCATTCAATCGCCGCTTGACCAACCGAATACAACTGGCACGAAGACATTCGCTGATACCACCATTCAGGCCAACACGGGCTATCAATACCGCATCGTGGCCAAAAATACGGTTGGATACGGTGGCGCCTTCCCATCAACGACGGTGCAATCTGTCTCCGATATGGTAACCGTGGTGCCTCCTCCACCGGCTACACCCTCCAACCTCACCGCAACAGCCACCAGTACAACTCAGGTGAACCTGACCTGGACTGACAACGCCAACAACGAAACCGGTTTTACGATCGAACGCGCACTTGTGACCGGTGGTGTTCCTGGAACATTTACAGCCATAGACGGTGTGGGTGCAAACATCACGACCTATAATGATCCCACAGTGGCAGCCAATACAACGTATGCCTATCGAGTGTTTGCATATAACCTTGGCGGAAATTCACAGCCATCCAACGTTGCCATAGTTACCACGCCGCTCCCTGGCCCTGTGGCACCTAGCAACCTGACTGCCACAGTGCTCACCAACCCAACGCGGGTCCAACTCAGCTGGAGGGATAATTCCAATAATGAGAACCTCTTCCAGATCTGGCGCTCGACCAACGGTGGTGCATTCACCCAGATCGCAACCGTCAACCGGTCCGCGGCTCAACGTACAGCTACAGGTGGTACAGTGAATTACACCAATAACACCAACCTGACTGCTGGCAACACATATGCGTACTATGTGATTGCGGTGAACACTGCGATTACTCCTAATCAGGCCTCTGTCGCTTCCAATACGGCAAGCGTCACCCTGGCTGGACCTCCCTTGGCACCTTCCGGTCTGACTCTTTCGGCGGTTGCCACAGGCACAACTGCCACCGTGAACTTCAGCTGGCTGGATAATTCGAACAATGAGACCAGCTTCACTCTCCAGTGTGCCACGAACGCAGCATTTACGGCAAATCTGAATACGATCAACAATATCCCGGCAAATTCCACGGCCTATATCCAGACAGGTGCGCCGCGAGGAATTACCTTCTACTGTCGAATTCGATCTGTCAATGCAGTGGGCAACTCCGCCTGGTCGAATACTGCCAGTACCACAACACCATAACCAATTTCCACACTTCCTGCGTCAGTGAGAATCTGACGCAGGAAGCACAAATCCAATAGAAAAGGACCGTAAGTGTTTACAAGCACTTGCGGTCCTTTGTTATTCTGGTGAAGGTTTATTGGCCTAAACTCTCCGGGCGGAAACAGGGCTGATAGTCGTATCCCAATATCAAAAGGTAATGTGCCTTGCTGTTTGGGTCAGCAGAAGGGATCAGTCCGCCCTGTGACATTCCCAATACATTCAAAATCGGATCGCTCTGGCTGCGGTCTTGTGCGGCGGTCTTATCGATCAGTACCGAGTAGGCATAATCCTGCCGGTCGGAGGGGATGATATTGGTCTCATAGCCCGCGTAGTTCAAACGTGTAGCTGCCAGAGTGTCGTAGCCATTGATGGATGTGCCGTTCATCACGTCGATCACGATGGTCTGCCGTTGAACGGTCGTTGTCGAAGCGGACATCGCTTCCGTCAACATCTGTCTCAGCGGCTCTTCGTTGGGGAGCAGAACGTACGCACCGCCATCCGTGATCCACGAGCTGACGTAGGGCGGGCGAATGTAGTAACTGCGAATGTCTGCGCTGGTCATCTTGGGTGCGTAGAGCGAGAGCTGCAAAATATCGACCAGGTTAAGATCCGTATCTACTGTACTCTTCAGATCATTGTATAACTCGGGGATGCGCTTCAACGTGCCGGCTTGTAATGCCTGTGTGAATAATGCGCGCAACACTTCCTGTTGCCTGCGTCCCCGGTCAAAGTCGCTGGATTTTTGACGCGAGCGTGCATACCAGAGCGCGAGGTCGCCATCCATGTGAATGAAACCGGGCCCTGCGGTATACAGGAACCAGTTATTTTCATTTTCAGGGTCATAGCTGGGGTCGATCAATTTCCAATCGGTATATGGACACGATACGGGAACATCCACACCGCCCAATGTATCCACGATCTGGCGGAAGCCGTCGAATTCC
Organism: uncultured Anaerolinea sp.; assembly: GCA_964555335.1. Taxonomy (GTDB): domain Bacteria; phylum Chloroflexota; class Anaerolineae; order Anaerolineales; family Villigracilaceae; genus Defluviilinea. The sequence goes on along the minus strand of CAZKSG010000070.1, from coordinate 3,903 downwards.
ACCATGGCCGTGTGATCAATGCGGATTCCCAGGTTGTACAAGATCGTATCTTTCAACAGTCCTGGTCCGCCGCCTGGGTAACCCACCGAGATGCCATGCTGATAGGCGGTGTTGATGCGCTGGTTTTCCCATTCAGGGATGTAGACCCACAGATCGCGCGGAATGGAAATCAGCGAGACCTGTCCTTCATTCGGGCGCAGGATGGCGATGACCATCGTGTCGGTTCGGAATGAGCCACCCGGTCGGCGGTCGGAACCGATCAACAGAAAGTTGACGGTTTCCTGCCCGTTGTTGAGCACCTGGCTGCCCGATGGGTCAATGGTGGATAACGGCGCGACCGTGTTCTGGAGCATGTTCATGTCAATGGTGGGAAGCGCCGTGGCGGTCTCTATAGCGGCGGTACCCGTACTGGAGGAGGGATCAAATGTCGGTGTGGGAGGAAGCGTTCCGGTCGGCGTCCAGGGAACCGGTTGGAAGGGAGTCCGTGTGGGGGTGGCGTTCGGCGCAGCTGTCACCAATACAAAGGGAAGGGATGACTGTGCCGGTGCAGGCGCGAGAGTCCCGCATCCGGCGAGGAGAAGCGCCGCTAGTAGGATGACCTGTGCTGTTCTTTTCATGGGTCAGGACGATGGACTCGGCGGTGTGTTCGAAGGTGTAAACGTGGGTGCCGTTGTAGGCGTAGATGTGGGTGTTCCCGTTGGCGGAACGAACGTATCTGTAGGAACAACTGTATTCGTGCTGGTTGCTGTAGCCGTAGCCGTTGGGAAGCTGGGGATGATGGTTGTGCCCGGTATCGGTGTGAGGGTCGGTACATTGGGAACCCAGAGCAACTGCCCGGCATAGATCGTTGTGGAGGAGCCCATGCAGTTGGCACGCTGCAGTTGTGGATAGGTAATGCCATATGAGGTGGCAATGCGATACAGGGTTTCGCCCGGTTGGACAACGTGTCTTTTCACGTATCCTGCCGGCGGACCACACGGAATCACTGTGATGGTTGGGACAGGCGGCACGTACATGGTAAAGCCAGCCGGGATATCAAAGGAAGAGAGACAATTGGCCGCGCCCAGATTTTCTGCGGTAGTCTTGTATCGCTGGGCCAGGGAATACACTGTATCACCTGACGCGGTAAGGATGGGAATCCACCCGGCAGGCGGCACACAGGATGCCTGCACGAAGAGCGTGTTTGTTGCAAAGGCAGTGTCGGTGATGCTGACAATGTTCGTTGGTGTTTCGAGAGCGGTCGGTGTTTCGCTGCTGAACGCCGCAACTGTAAATGTGGCCGTTGGGAATTCCAGGGAAATGGTAGGCGGGATGGGGGTGGGGGTTGCCTGTGAGGGGAGTGTTTCGGCGAGGGCGAGCGAAATTCCGCCGATCACCAGAAGTACGGAAACAAGAGCGATGATGACGCCGCCGCCCAATTGCCGCAGGTTTTGCATTACTTCTCCGCTGTTTTCCTGGCGATGGGCAATAGGACGCTAAAGGTTGAGCCTGTCCCCATTTGGCTTTCGACCCAGATGCGGCCTTTTTGTGCTTCGGTGAGTGTCTTGGCAATGGAGAGTCCTACGCCCGTATCGCCGACGCCCTGGATCAGGACGTTATCGGCACGGTAGAGTCGCGTGAATACCCGTGGAATATCTTCTGACGGAATCCCTCCGCCCGTATCGCTGACCTGGATGAGGACGGATTACGTGTTGTCTTCGGTCTTCGTCTGGACTTTAAGGCGCACGGTTCCTTCCACGGGAGAGGCAGACCCTGCGTTTTGTAAAAGGTGAATCAGGATCTGTTGCAATGCCTCACGGTCGGCGTAGATGGCAGCCACATTCTTTGGCAGGTCAAGATGCAGAGAGATGTTCTTCTCACGCACCTGGCTGCTCGTATACGACATGGCGTTGTCGATGATCGCGTTCAAATCCACAGGCTCGGGCTTGAGTTCGTTGAGTCCCGTTTCGAGTGTGGTGACCTGGATGAGGTCGTCGATCAAATTACCGATACGTTCTGTGGATGATTTGATGCGTTCTACGAATTTGCGCTGCAATGCGCCGAGAATTCCCACCGATTCGCCCAACAGGAGGTCGGTATATCCAACGATGGAGGACATTGGCTGGCGCAATTCCTGCGAAATGGAGGCGACCACTTCCGCCTGCTCGGTGGATCGCACAACGGTGGCCCCTTTTTCAGCTTCGATGATGCGCATATTGGCTTCAGCCAACTGGTTTTGTAGACGCGCCACTTCTTCCAGGGTAAGGCGCAGTTCATTTTCCATCTGGGCCGTATTGACCACAGCGCCCTTCCCCTTTGTGCCTTTGATATCCTTCATGGCACGCAGTTCTTCATTTTCCTGCTTGAGCTTGTCGAGCGCCTTCTGGGTCTCTTCCTGGATCTGGGTCAGTGCAGCAAGATGTTCTGCCTGGGCGAGCCCTTCCTGCGCGTCGGCACGGACGGCATCCATTTGCTTGAGCAATTCGTTGTTGTTCCGTTCGAGATCGGCGATTCGTACCTGCGCAACATCCAAAGCCTGGCGGGTCTGTTCGCCCTTCTGTTCCAGCGACGTCATCTTCTGCCCGCGCTGGATGATGGGGACAAGGGAAATGGCGATGTTAGCCAGGAACGCCTGATCTTCCGCGCTCCATAGGCGGTTCGAATATGGAGATAAAAGCAGCACGCCGCCAATCGGGTCCTTGTCTGGTGTGACGATTGGTACGCTCATCAAGTGACCGGGGTTGGTGAGCCCGAGCAGGTCACTCAACCCTTTGATGTCTGCCGAGGTACTACTTGCCGGCAACCGCAGCGGACGTCCGCGCTGGATGGCATTGGTGAGCATGGGGATCAGGTTCTTGTTCATGCTCCCACCTTCCAGGTTCTCTTCGCGGATGAGATCGTATCCGCTGGCGATTTGCATCTGGTTATTGTTATCGGTGAGATAAATGAGGAAGCACAGGTCGGCAAGCATGGTTTGGGCGATGGCACGCGTGATCGCCTGGCTGACCTTATCTGCCTGCGATTCTCCGGCCAGCGCCAGAAGTGCATGGAATGTCTTGGGGTCTGTACTGTATCGTCGGCGTTCGCCCGCGATCGGCACATCCTGTTGCTTAACCGATGTCAACGGGTTCGACGGCGCAGGGAAACGCTGCGGTAGCGTCATCAACATGGGGTAGGCTGCCATGTGCATCAAACGAACTGCGCCGGGGAAATCGCCGTCTACACGCCCGAAGACCAGGTGTAAAAGGTGTCCGAGAAAAGCAAGTAAAAGTACCGCAACGCCGTTTCCCCATCCATTCGGGCGGCGAACCACCAGAATGAGCAAGCCAATTATAGAAAAGGCAAGGCTTGCCAGTTGCCAATAGCCATCATACACGGTCAAGTTATAGGATTGGAACACCGGGTCCGCGGCATACGTTACCAGACTCAGTCCCAGCCCGGCGCCTACCAGAAGGGTCAGCAGCCAGGTGCCAGCATCGGCAGCACGACTGGGCTCAGGGAACGCCCACAGCCAGACCATCCATACCAGTGAAAAGAGAGTCACTGCCCGATCGAGCGGAGGCAGAAACAGGGGTAGATTCAAAATTCCCTGCGAACCCAACGCACTGATCACGAATAATCCAAGTTGGGCTGTAAGCAGCATGAAAAGCCCGAACATGGTACGGCGGGCTTGTGGGAATTCGCTTGACCGCCAGTGCATGTAGGCCGCCTGGAGTGCATTTCCGATGGAAAAAACCAGAATGAGATGATAGATCAGACTGCCTTCTGGCTTCGTTAGAAAGGAAAAAATCTGGTTTAGTGATGCGCCCATGACTTTATGATTATATTCCACTTGTTGAAATCTGTCTCAAAAAATGGACTCCATTAAGTTAACCCAAGTTGCTACCTTCTTATAAAAAACACCATTATGTCACCCTGAGGGAG
>CAZKSG010000069.1:0-21170 GCA_964555335.1 uncultured Anaerolinea sp. | reverse complement strand
AAACGCAATGCCGCAAGCGCCTGCGTAGAAAGAACATACTCAAGAAAATCCGCATTGACCGCACGTGCGGTCAATGCCAGGAGAGGCACGGCGAACAAACCGATCAGAAGAATTCCCGGAAGCACGAGCAGCCATGTGGACAAATTTCGCGAAAGGACAGTGCTCCGCGTTACCTGCGGCACATCGTCTTGCAGGTACTTTGCCGGATAAATCGTGCGCTGTGTGATCTTCGAAGCCAGGTTCATAGGGAGAGGATGTGCAGAACGAGAATTTATATGGTGGCTTTCTGTTCCATGGTATATGGCAGCAAAACATCCGATGTCACTTGATAATAGGACCCGCCTGCACAGGCGCGGCAAAGCGGCTGACCATTCACGTTGATCTCGCGTTCATTCATGATCTCTTCGCCGCAGGAGACACACTCCACACGCACGCCGGGACGCGACACGATCTGCTCAATCGGTGTCACCAGTTGGATTTCGGTGACGGTCACCAACTGCTCCACAGGCATGGTCTGATACGCCTGCATCTGCGCGAAATAATGCCGCGGTTCTTCGGGGCAACAGGAATAGGCGCGATTGCGAACATCGATGGTTGGCGCCACGCGGACTGCTCGTCCCGTCTTTGTGTCAACGAAGGTAGCGGCAACCTTGCCGTAATCTTCCACGCGCAGGGTGCGGTGTCCGACCGTGCATTTCGTGGCAGCGATGACGCCATCAGCGAAGCAGCCATCCGTTTCAAGGATGGTGAGCAGACGTTTGCTCCCTTGGTTCGCCCCCAACTCCAACGCTTCCATGCCTGCCAGCCCGATACGGACGCCCAGGATCTGGCGCGGGCAGAGATGGGAATGATGTTTTGATGATTCTTCGAGCAGAGGTTGAATATCCATGGTTCTTTTCCTCGTATGAATGGACTGTCCTGCAGGCATAACAAAAATGCCGTCTCACAGAAAGGAGGCGGCATACTCTATAGACACGCATCCTCCTTTCCAAGTCCACCCCATTTCAGCGTAATGGGATTTCGGGAGGCTATCCTGTTTCCAGAAAAACCCTTGCACCTTGGAAGGTGCTTGCCTGTTCCGTCATGACTTCCGTTTTAGACCGAACAGATCGGAGTGTTTTTTGATGGAATGAACTCTTGCTACATTCATTCCTTTGTATGATAGCGGAATGTGTTATTTTCTACATCATCAATCCGGGGTATTTTCGTCATCACCCTTTCGAGTGATGACAAAAATCACTTTAATAGATCCTTCTTTACTTTTTGTATTTCATCCAACACATCCAGTTCTGCCTTCAGTTCGCTGGACAGGGACGTGAAATACGATTTGACATTGCGGACGAACTTGCCGATCTCGCGCGCTGAACGTGCCAGACGCTCCGGTCCGAGCACGATGGCTGCCAAAACGACGATAACGAGCAGTTCACTGCCGCCGATGCCGAAAATGCTATCCATGTGCACCTCTACCGACAAATGCTGCCAACACGATACTGATGACATAGAGTCCCATCAGCGGAGCCATGACCAAGCCCATGTTAACGGGATCCACCGTCGGCGTGACGGCTGCAGCGACAAATGCCATCACCACGACCGCATAACGCCACCCGCTCAGGAGCTGTTTCGCGGTGACGATCTTTAATCTCGCCAGGAACATGATGATGAGCGGCAGTTCAAAGCAAATGCCGATCCAGAACATCAGGCGCGTGATGAAGTCGAAGTAATTCTCCGGGCGGACCTGGGTGGTAATGCCCATGAAATTCGTCAGGAAGGGAATCGCTGAGGGCAACATCACGAACCAGGTGAACAACACGCCGCCTGCGAACAACAGCGTGGCGAACGGAACCATGATCAGCAGCCAGGTCTTTTCGTTGGTCTTCAGTCCCGGCAGAATGAACGCCATAATCTGATATACAAGGATCGGCATACCGAGCACAAAACCGCCCAGCAGGGAAACTTTCATAAAAATGGCAATGTTCTCGGTCAGCTCAATAGAAACGAGCTTATCGATACCACCGATTGGAGTGGCAAGATATTGAATGAGGGGCTGGGAAAACGCAAAGCTGATCCCGGTCGTGATGATCAGGGCAAGGAATGCTTTGAAGACACGGATGCGCAATTCGTTGAGATGCTCCAGCAACGGCGCGGAGCTTTCCATTTGCACGCTGGCTTTGCGATGGGCACGACCCAACGCGCCAAAGACATCGCGCCAACTGCGTTTGCGTTTCTCAGGGACGACGGTTCCTGCGCTCACAGACTAGCCTTTTTTCTCTCCAGTTTCGGAGGTCACTTCCTCGCCTTTTACTCCCTTTTGAAATTCGCGAATACCGTTGCCAAGCTCGCCGGCAATCTTGCCAATTCGCCCGACGCCAAAGATCAGGACGATGATGACCAGGATGATAATCAATTCAGGGGTACCGAGACCAAACATATTTATTTCTCCTTATACGTCTGCAGAGAGACGGAATGTTTGTGGTGTTGTGACATCCACTTTGAGTTCGCGCAGGAATGGTTCATTCCCACGTGTTTCGATCACCTGGCTTGAAATCCCAACGTCAACATTCAGTTTTTTCAATGTGCTGATTCGGTCAACGTGAAATTCCAGGCTTTCGTGTCCTTGATCGACAAAATAATCGTGATAACCGACTTTCTCCAACGCTTGTTTTACCAGCGGCACATCTTCCCCGAAGACTTTGGCTGTCTTCAGGAAGTAATCACGCTGCGAAAAGTAAATGCGGCGCGGCAAATGATGCCCGCTGTTTTGCTGGTACATCTGACCGGTGTGCTTGTTTTCCAGAGAGCAATAATGCACGCCCAGTTTCAATTTCGCTTCCAGTGCAAACTCCACCAGTTCGAGACAAATCGTTTCGCTGCCCGCAATGGGAAGTCCGCCCGCGTACCAGTAATCATATAGAACGTGGAACGGTCGCGCTTTGACCTTGTATCCTTTTTCGCGATAGGCTTCCGCATTGTTAAGCGGGAAACAGAATTCCAGCAAATTGATACCGAAAACGCCAAGCGCATCCAGCTCACGCAAAACATCTTTCATTTCTTCCAGTGTGTTCGGCAGGACAGGCATCTCGACCATCACACTGGGGATGTATTCGCGCGCCAAAGCAATGCGATCATAGGTGAAACGATGTCCCTTGGCGAGATCATGCATGCGGATGCTAAAGCGGATCTCTTTCATCCCGGCTTTCTTGAGCGATTCCAGGATCTCGCGGTCAATGTGGTCACCGCTTGTGTAGAGACGCGTATGTGCATTCGGATATAGGTCACGCGCATGTTCGAAGAAACGGACAGTTTCGTCTTTGAATAAAAGCGGCTCACCGCCGGTCAATGCAAGGTGCCCCATGCGCGGATTGGTCTTGCGCATTTCATCCAATTCAGCGACGGTATCACGCATATGTTCGCGGTAGTATTCGTAATCTTCCTGATTCGGGTTGAAGCAGTAAAAACAATCGCGATGACATTTCAAGGAAACAAAGAAAGTCGAACTTCCGATACCGGTCTGACAGGCAACACAGGATGGCGAGATACGATTGAGATAGATGCTTTTCTCATCATTGCGCACCGATGCGCCTTTTTTGCGAAGTGATTCAATCTTCTGTGCGACAGCCTCTGTCGTATCCTCCACTTCGATCTCCAATCCCATTGCGCGCACCTGCTCCATGAAATCCTGATAGATCTGCACATAGGTATTCGCATACTCGCGCAGAACAGGATTCTTGATCTCATCCACATTGGATTGGGTCACGTCTACGATCATGGGCGGGATTCCTTGACGATCTTCTTTGGCATCATCGATCCAAAGGGATGTGTTCGCCGAAATTCACACAATGGACAATATTTCACGCCTTCGCGTTTTGCCATCCAACTTTTGCAGCGTTCACAGCGGACGAGTTTGCCTGATTCCGCTATGGACGGTTCTTCCTCACCGAAAACATCTTCGAATGTTGGCGCATGGTTGAAGGTGATCGCATCCGGCAGGCAGACGTGGTCGCAGAGTCCGCAGTCAATGCAGTTGCGTGCAGTGAACGAGAGGGCAAAGGTCATCTCGTCTTCGTTCTTCTCAAATTTCAGCGCCTGTGTCGGGCAGGCTCTTGCACAGGCACCGCAGGCAGTACATGAGTCGGAGATCGTCAGGGTGGCGAACCCGAATCCATGCAGGTCGGCGCTGGCAGAAGGTTCAGGCAGATGTGATACCGCGGACAGCAACCGCAATCGGTCACGTCCCGGCTTGCGTTCTGCGGAGGTCATTCCGTTCTCCATGGCACGCGCCATGGCGACCTGCCCCTGGCGTGCCACGAGTCGGAACAAGTCACGGCGCGACATGGGCGGATTCTTCGCGCTCCAAAGCACGCGATCAACCGGTGATTCGATGACATCCGTGCAGGAGACAACATCATCCTTACCCCACGCGGATAAAAATCGATTCGCATGTTCAGCTTGGCGGTGAATCTCTGGGCGGAGGGAACGCCATTTACACGCCTCGCAAGCATCGGTGCGGGCAAGGAGGCGAGTCACCCCCAGCGCAGATAAGGTCAGATAGGTACCTGCTCCCAGTCCGGCGAGACATCCTTTGAGTCGAATCCCAATCGCTTCCGATCTCGTTCCCGTTTCAGGCTGCGGGTAAAATCCACAGAGGAGTTCGACACTCTGTTCTTCAATGTGTGTGGCACAGTTCAAAAGGTCAGCTACATCATCATCGGCGTGATACGCACCCACCGGGCAGACGGGAAGACAGGCAAGGCACGATTGGCAAAGTTCCGAATTCAGCGAAGGTGGCTTGCCGACCGTGATCGCGTCGACAGGGCAAATATTGAGGCACGCCGCGCATTCCGAAACCTGATCCTGCGAGTGCAGGCAGCGTTTGAAATCCAGAACGATCTGCGAACGGTCAAGGGAAGCGAACCGCTCGGCGGCGTCGAGCAAACTCACAGTGAGACCTCTTTGGGAAGTTTGATCTGCAAGGTATCGGCAGCAGCCAGCAGGGCTCCATGAGTCAAATGTCCAATGCCGCGATAGAAATCTGTGTTGGCGTGTTGTTTGATGAGTTTCGCCCACGCCGGTCCCCAACGCAAGAGATGATCGGTGAGGAAATCACGTTGAGCTTGCAAAAGTTCTTCGAAGGTTTCAACGTCAGCATCGACGGTTTGCAGGGCGTGTGAAGCAAGGTGTGCAACGAAACTCATTTCAAGACCAATATGATCGTCAGGTTCCTTGTTCAGACGTTCGATCTGCAGACCAAACCGGGCATACCAATCGCGAACTTCCAAGGTCTGTTTCTGGAAGACCAGCCGGCTTTCATTGAAATATACCGATTCCCAAACAGGCGCCAGAACACGGTCAATACCGATCAGCAGGCGCATCTGATCTGCCTTCAAATCCTTGAATTCCTCTTCCGAGATACCGCTGCGATTTTCGGATGACCAACGATTCAGTAATTCGAGCCCGTGCCGAATCTCCGCCTGGTCTGCACCAAACGGGGCTTCGCCAAACACGTCTTCCACGATCAATGACTCAAGCCATGCCTTATCCAGTTCCCCATACAGGATTCTTCCAAGCAAACCAAACAATAACGTTTCTCCCATCAACTCTGTTTTCAAGGCTTCCAAATTCTTTTCCTGCATGTTCATTACTTCTCCTGCGAATCGGATGAACTTCGTCGCTTTTTTCTATATGAGAATAATACAAGGACAGGTACCGCGATAAGGGTCACAAGTGAGAGAATGTAGGTGATAAAAGTAATCGTTTGCATTGCACCGATTCCGGTCTTTACCAGCCAGTTTTGGACGCGCGCACGAAGCGACGGCTCGATCACCTCCGGTATGGGGGATTCCTGGAGAGTTGGATGCAGAGCGATGACAACTGCCGACTCGATCGGGAATGGCTGAGCGCCCGTCACCGTGGCAATCATCTCCCCGCCTCTTACCTGGACCGGAGCCTGCTCGCCGTTATACAAAACTTCTGCCTGCCCCTCGTACAGGTACAACCAACCTGTGCCGCCCACTGGCTGCTCCATGGCAAATCGACCGCTCACGATGCGAACATCCATACCCGAAAGATGAACCGTGACCGGCTGCGAAGAAGAACCGTTCCCCCACACCCAGCCATATTCCAGGTTGAATGCCAAGCCGTCGACTGTTGCTTTGCCTTCGGATGGAAGAAACACCTTTCCGTCTCCCCACGGAATGATGCGAAGATCAGGACGTGGCACGAGTGATACATCCAACTGTTCGGTTGTGTTGCGAACGCTTTGCGGCTGCGAGTAATAACCAGGCGCACTAAATGTAACGAAGTGGGCGTCATTTGGGAAATTGGCAAGTGCGTAATTGCCTGTTGCCACGTCAACGGATTCCGCCGATGGCAAATCACTCACGTTTACCCAGGCAAAGGGTAGAAAAGTTCCATCCGTTGCAGCGACCTTTCCAGATACATACCTGCTTCCTTCAACTGAAAAAGATATGTTGGAAACCGGCATGTCCAACAAGTTCACAGAACTGGGAGATACAGAAAGTCCTCTTTGCTTCAGTTCGAGAGGATCTGGCATAATCACATACTGCGCTACAGGAACTCTATCGAAACTGAATCCATTATCTGAGTTCAGAGTAGTCTGATACGCGGGTCCCGCCGGGTATTGAATTGCCCAAACGGTTGTTCCCTGCAGTGAATCGGAAAGGCCTGCGCCGCCCACTTCCCCATTGATCTGACCTGTTACTGCACGAGCTGATAACGTCAGCGATGATGGGTATGAAGCATCGGGGTTGAATACAAGGTCAACAGGCTCTGGGCTGGCATATAAAATCCCGTTCACCACCTGAGGCGGAACGGAAAATGCATAGGTGGTGGGAGCCTGCGAAAGCACATCCAACTTCAAATTCGCATCGCCGTTGGTATCTGTACGCACGCTTCCGTACCGGCTGCGCCATTGATACAAGATGGCATTTGTATCTACAGAGAGCCCACTTAAGGAGAGTTTCGTTTCCTCATCCACAATATGCACCGGCATTGCATAGCTCTTACTGGAATCGACGTGGAACCACCGATTGTCCACAGCTTGCTGCCCATCGGGTGTGGTCGCAGTGACAACGACGTGCACATCTCCATCAGGCAAACCCGCATCGGCTACATAGTCACCGTGACATGCCAGGCATTGTCGGGTCCCAGGGCGTGAGAAATACGGCGGCGTGGAGCCGAAATTCAGGGCGACGTTGAACGTGAACGTCCCATTCTCTGTGGCATGAGTTGTTAGAGAATCAGTGATCTTGTCACCAGAAATAATATCCAGGCGGACTTCTACGTTTTTGAGCGAATTCGCATCCGAGTAAAAGATCTTCCCGCTGATGTATTCAGGTACCATGAAGGTGTCCCGAACATAAAGAGTTTCCCCATTTCCCGGTGACGCAATCATCACCGCAATATCTTCATCGTTGGATGGGACGCCAGAAAACTTCTTTACGACGTTGTACGCAATCGGTGTTTTCTCGATCTGGTCGGTGCGCGGAATTCCTCCGCACCACGAGAGACCGATGCCACCTGCATGACAGTTCTCGCAATCCAATTCAATGACCGGTGCCGGTTCCAAATATCCACGGCGATGATGACAGGCGCGGCAATCGGATGGAGTGGTAACAGTTGGCAGTTCTACACCAACATCTGGTTTGCCCAGGATCGTCATGTCCCACAGGCGAACCGTGTTATCCGCGCTGGAGGAAGCCAGGGTTTTGCCATCCGGTGAGAACACTACAGCAAAGACAAAATTCTCGTGTCCCTGCAAAACGCGGATCGGCTTTCCATCGCTGACATTCCACAGCCGCACCGTCCCATCCACAGAACCGGAAGCCAATGTTTTTCCATCCGGTGAAAAAGCAACGCCCAACACACTCGAAGAATGTCCCTTGAGCGTTTGTCGTAGGGTGCCATTTGCCATATCCCATAACAAGATGTTCTTATCGAAAGCCCCGGAAGCTAGCAACTGTCCATCTGGAGAAAAGGCAAGCGAGCGTACCCAGTCTTCATGTCCGCTTAAGGTGTAGATCAATTCACCTGAAGGGACACTCCAGACTCGCACAGTTTTATCGCCCAACGCGCCGGCAACGTGCGTTCCATCGGGCGAAAGTGCAATTGCTCGTACACCGGTCGTATTCTCAGTCAAAATCAGAAGCGGAGAAAAATCCGCTGTTTTCCAAATGCGGATCGTCTCGTCATCAGAGGCGGATGCAAGCAGGGAACCATCTGCGGAAAATGAAATGCTCCGCACCCAATCCTGATGATCATTGAGAGTGCGGATCAGTTCGGCATTCGGCACATTCCACATCTTGATGGTATGGTCGAAGAGACCGGCGGTAAGAGTGTCCGTGCCTGGCATAAAAGCAAGGCTTCGAACCCATACGCCAGTGCGAATAAATTCCGTGACCGATAATTGCTGAGGGTCGATGAGATACACCCCCGATGTGCCACCTACAGCCAGGGTCTTCCCATTGGGAGAAAACGCAACAGTATGGGCCTGTTCGAATCCACTTGCCGATAACTGGAACACACGGACAGGATCTCCTGCCTGAGCGGAAACACTCCCTGACGTAAACCAATTTACCAGGAGGATCAATGCAGCAGACAAAACAAGGAATGTACGGGTACGGATCATCGCACTCACCACTGGAACAAAGTCGGGGGTGGGCGTTTGCCCACCCCCGAAAAAGAGTCGGAGACTCAATCTTTACACACCGATCCTGTACTGGGTTGCATAGAACAGGAAGCGTGCCAGGATCTCGCCGAGAAGGACCAGTGCAAATGCACTATAGGTGAGATTGGCAAGAGTCTTTTCGCCACCCGATACGGATGCTTTCCGGAACAGGTAAGCCGCCAACACACCAGCGCCTGCAAAAACGAGGATCAAACGGAAGGCCAGCAGCACACCATATTCATTGAACATCATGTTCAATGAGCGGATGGCTGCAGCTCCCTGCGTACTGAGGAAAGCCATGTACAGCGGCAGAACCAGGAATTGCAGCCCGAGAAGGACAATGCCCGAAATGGCAATGTACTGCAGCGTGCTCTTGACGAAACCATCCAGGGCAGTATTCTTCTTCTGTATCCGGGCATAGCTTATCATCAGCATCACGGCGGTTCCCATTACACCCAGCAACAATGCAGTGAGATAGAAGTTGACCGGAGTGGCAAGTGTGTGCCAGGCAGGCTGGGCAGGCAACATGTAGGTCATGCCCATGCAGTAGATCAGCACAATGCCGACCGCTGCTGCGATCCACCCTACGATCATCAATGCACTGGGAGTGCCAATTTTGCGCCATTGCATAAAGCTGAACACAGCGGTGAGGATCATGAAGGTGACAGCAAACACTACTTCACGGCTCATCCAGGATGTGCCAAGGTTCGGAACCGCGCCGATAATGTTCAGTACTTTTCCAAGGTGGAAAAGGGAGGCGATCAACGCCAGGACCATAACCGGCACCACCGCATAGAACGGCACTTCCGTCAGTTGGGAGGCTTTCTCTGCATCGAGCTTTTTGACCGCATAGGTGCGCACGATCAACAGAACCAACGTCATGCCCACGGCCAACTGCGTCAGGATCGTGAAAATCAACAGAGCCCATTCACGAGTGTTCATATTAAAGCTCCTCTAGGTTCTTCAACTGTCCGCTGGTATCACCGGTGGCCTTGGTGGATTTGTTCGGAATATAGACCACGGAGGGGCGGGTGATATAGGCTTCCGGCAGCGGAGCAGGAGCGGCGAATGTGCCGTTTTTCTTCTGCAGGTCTTCGATCTGTCCAAAGTCCATGGCACGATACGGGCAGGCTTCCACACAGGCAGGGCGCTCGCCTTTTTCGACCAAATCAACACACATATTGCATTTGGTCATCACGCCCAGATCCTCGTTGAATTGCGGAGCACCGTAGGGACAAGCCCACGAGCAGTAACGGCAGCCGATGCATTTATCTGCATCGATCAAGACAATGCCATCGTCACGTTTGTTCATGGCACCTGCCGGGCAGACTTGTACACAGACAGGGTTCTGACAATGCATGCAAGCAGCCGAGACGGAGTAGGCATATACATTGCTCGGCACCATCTGTCCGTTCACTTTGAGCCATTCCCCGCCTTCATACTGAAAGACGCGGCGCCAGCGAACACCTTCCGGCAGATTGTTCTTGTCTTTACAGGCAATCTGACAGGCTTTACAACCCGTGCACTTGCCAATATTTACTGAAAAAGCATATTGTTTAGCCATGGTTCATCTCCTATAACTTCTCTACCTGAACCAGGTTGGTATGAGCGGCAAACCCTTTTGCGTACGGGGTCGCTCGGTGAGTGGTCAGAGTGTTCCCACAGCCGCGCACATCGACACCATCAGCGTTCGGTGTGTACCAGGCACCCTGAGGCATATTGGTAACGCCCGGGCGGATACGGTTGGTCACATAGGCGGGAAGGTGCACTTCACCACGATCATTCCACACCTTGACCATATCGCCGTTCTTGATCCCGCGCTGCTTAGCATCGACAGGATTAATTGAGATCGATTGCGGATGTGCTTCACGCAGCATATCAACATTGTCGAATGTTGAGTGAGCGCGTGCCACATAGTGCGTGGTCATCATCATCAATGGATATTTTTCACGCAGCGGGTCGCTCACACCTTCCCATTCCGGAACGTACTTCGGAATGGCAGGGATCTCTTCGCTATTGAGTCCAGCCAGGAAGGACGAGTAGACTTCGATCTTTCCAGATGCTGTGCCCAGAGGATTGGCTACGGGGTCGGCACGGAATTCTGCGCCTACAACGAACGGCTCACCGTTTTGCATCTTGAAATAGCCAACCTTCTTGAATTCCTCATAGGATGGGAAATCAGGGACATTCGCCTGGGCGGATGCGACCATTTCCTTGATCCAGTCTTCGCGGGTGGTATGCCCATCGCGGAACTCATCACCGATGCCTAGACGATCTGCAAGCTGCTCGGCAACCCATAGATTTTCCTTGGCTTCGTACATCGGTTCGATGACCTTGTGGTTGAACAGCACCCAGGAATGGCTACCCTTCATACCATGGCCTTCACCCGTGATGAGGTTATCTGCTTCAAAACCAGATGTTTCCGGCAGGACAATATCCGCATACATCGTGCTGGGAGTCATGGCAATATCGGTTGCGACAAGGAATTCCAGCTTGGTATCATCCTTCAAGATCTCGATGGTCTTGTTGATGTCACCATGCTGATTAATGATAGTATTGCCGCCATCATTCCACATGAATTTCATGTTCACAGGAAGCTGCTTCGCACTGCTGGCATCGCTTGCAGAACTGCCCGTGTTGGCGCCCCAAGCAACGCTCTCGCCGCGAACGCCATCCTTCTCAGCGGTCATCTCAGTACCGCGGTAGATGAAATCGGTCCACAGGTAACAGGGGATGGAGAGTTTGACGGGATTTGCAGGAACCGGCATACCAGACATCGGGAAACCAGCACCACCAACAACCTGACCTGTGTTGCCACCGTGTATGCCGAAATTGCCGGTCATGGCAGCAAGAACGGGAACGGCTCGAACGGCTTGCTCGCCATAGGCCCGGCGTTGAATGCCCCAGGATTGGATGATCGCGCAGGGCTTCACCGATGCAATTTCACGCGCGAGATTTTCAATGCGATCCGCGGGGATGCCTGTGATCGCCGCAGCCCAACCCGGAGTCTTTACGATCTTATCCGGGCCCTTGCCCATGATGTAGGACATCCATGAGCTGTTTGCCGGTGCGCCTTCGGGGAGGGTATCCTCATCAAAACCGACCGAGTGGGTAGCCATGAATTCCTTGTCGTATAGATTTTCCTTGACCATCACATACGCCATGGCCGCGATCAGGGCTACATCAGTACCGGGGTTGATCGGAACCCATTCCGCCTGTGTGCCAACAACTGTGTCGGTCATGATCGGGTCGATGATGATGAACTTGGTGCCGCGTTCAGCAGCTTTCATGAACCAGTAACCGCCATTGTCGCCGCCGGCGCGGGTCACTACAGAGTTATCACCGACGAGCACCACCAACTTGGAATTGAGAACATCATCAGCAGAGTTACCTGAGTAACCGCCAGTGATGTGTCCGATCACCTGACCATAAGCTGCTTCACTATAGGTGCCATAGTAATCAACATAACCACCGAACAGGCGGAGCACACGCTGGATCGCGCCCTGAGCATCTGGGCCGGTCCAGTTAACACCCCAGGCATAGTTGTTGTAGAAGGACTCATTGCCATATTTTTCCTTGATGCGTTTCATCTCGGATGCAATGGTGTCAAGAGCTTCATCCCAACTAATCCGCTCCCACTTGCCTTCGCCACGTTTGCCCGCACGTTTGAGCGGATATTTCAGACGCTCCGGCGCATACACACGACGGATCTGAGAGCGACCGCGCACGCAAGGGATGGCGCGTGGCATGGTGAGGGGATCTTCTTCCGTAGCAGGGTCCGGTACCAGGCGGGTCACGGTACCATCTTTCACAACAGCCCCGAGAATACAGCGGCCACCACAGTTGTGATAGCAGCCAACGGTCATTACTTGCTCATCGCCAGCCGCGGCAGCCTTCTCAACGGTCTTGAGACCGAAGTTCAGTCCACCAGCGAGTGCCGCAGTCCCACCGAGAGCAGCGCTCCACTTCAGGAAACTGCGACGGGTCATGACCGTATCGTTTAGGGCTTTCGTGAGGAAATTATTTTCATTCATGTACTTTCCTCCAGGGAAAATTGGAAAATTCTACAGCTCATCATTGAGCAGAGCCTGTCGGCTCAATCGGACGTGGAGTTGATCCAGCTTGTTCAATAGGCGAACTCCTGATCATGAGATAACGGCTTCAATGGCCGAATTCGTGCATTATTTCACCATCAGGATACCCGCATCATCTTACAAATACATCCTGCACTTGAGTAATACCGCCTCATCCTTTCGGGTGAGGCCAAAGTAGACAATTCAGACAACCAACATAGATCAACAATTAAGGTCCAAATTCATTCCCGGTCACTGGCGGCAACCCCCATTGGTTTCCATCAAAGTGACACCGGGTGCAATCCACGCCAGCCTGGATCTCATGCGATTGATAAGGTATTCTTGTTTGTACTCCATCTCTTTCCACAGTATGCAATGTAGTCCATGCGCCAAGGTCTTCAGAAGGCGTTACTTCCAGGCCGCTTGAGTCATGACAGGCTATGCATGAAACGGAAGCATGTACGGCTCCATGAATGGAACTGTTGGAAAGAGCCGCCTGTGTAGCGGCAGGGTGGCAGTTCGCTCCGCCGCAAAACGATCCGTTATTCGGATGTTGCCCTCCTGTGGGCGTACCCGGCGGTATGCTGCTCTCTGGACGAATCTCTGCGTGACAACCCGAATTGGAGCAGGATGCCGCAGTGCTGTGCGGATCATGACAGTTCACACAAGTGAAACCGACATGCACTGAACCACCCAGTTTCACTTGAGAGTGGGCTTCGTCTGGATTCTGGTGACATTTTTCGCACAACTGTGCGCCACTCGCGAGCGGCTCGTTCTGTACCGCGACTTGATCCCACCAGGCAATCGAAGCGGATACCTGCCCCCCACTCGATGCATGGCAAATGTCACATGAAATGTTCTGCCATTCTCCCATCGAGACAACAGAGGCAGTATCGCTTGTAGCATCCGGATTCCAGTTCAACGGAGAGTGGCATTGTGCACAATACGTGTTTGAACTTGAGCCTCCATCATAGGTATTCGCGTGAGGGCCTTTGCTCCACAGCACCCATTCTTCGGGGACCTGGCTCGCAGTAGGAACAACCAGTGGAGGAGTTGGGGTTTCCGTCTCGACACTCATGATTTCTGTTGGCAAACTTTGGCTCTGACATCCATATAAAAATACAGCGATCACAATAATTAAGAACTGTTTTATCCTCAATCCATACACTCCAAATATAGACTTCTCTTCATCTTGCATCAGGCTTCCCGAGGAGAAATAAGGCCATGCTTCAACGCATAGGTCGCTGCCTGAGTTCTGTTCTCGAGCTGCAATTTGTCAAGGATGTTTTTCAAATGACTTTTAACTGTATTGACCGAGATCGAAAGTTTCTGCGCGATCTCCTGATTACTTGCACCACTTGCCACCAGGCGAAGCACAAACAACTCACGTTCCGTCAATGCCTGTTCGCCTTTCTCTTCATCTGCCATACGGCTGGCAACAACTTTCAACAATTTGCCTGCCATTGCACGGGTCATGGCGGTTTCCCCGTTGACAACTCCATTCAGCATATCGAACAGTTCGCTCGCGTCCAGACTCTTCAATAAATAACCTGATACGCCAACCTGCACAGCCTCATACAAATGACCATCCCTCTCAGAGGAGGTCAGCATCACAATGGCAATCTCCGGAAAGGTACGGTGGATCTCCTTTGCAGCCTGTAACCCATCCATTTGCGGCATGTAAATATCCATCAGGATCACATCCGGATGCAATTCCTCCGCCAACCGAATGGCTTCCTCTCCGGTTTCCGCCTCACCGATCACTTCGACGAGATCATCACGTGTCTTCATCAAACCGATCAGCCCCTGGCGGAACAGTTTGTGATCATCTGCGATTAAGACTCGAATTGTCATGCGTCACCTATACCTAAATTCCCACACGGATATGTGTGGCATAAAAAAGAAAGCGCCCAATGATCTCACCTACCAGAATCGACAAGCAGGATAGATAAACGGGCAACAGCAAGTTCTGCGGCGTGATGGACATACGATACGCTCTATATACAACAACGCCCATGGCTCCAGATGCAAAGATCAGGAAAGCCAATCTCATGACCAACAAAGGCAGGTAGAGTTCCAGCAGAAGCTTTAGGCTCGTGCGCGCGATCACGCCGCCTTGAGCGAGCAAATGCATCTGCACATAAACGATCACAATGCTTAATATCACCAGCAAGATGGTTATGATCGCCAATCCTGTAAAGGAATGCTTGATGATCTCTATCCTCAAGTCAATATCATCCGCTTTTTTGATTTCGGCGAACTTGAGGTCCAGGACCAGCAGACATGCAATCGCCATGCAGCCGAGCATTAATGCCGTGGTATAGAACGAGAGGATCACTGTGGTCGAGTTCCACGCAATCTGAGTTGGGATCAAGTAGATGCGTGCCATGCAGTAGATCAATATCGCTCCAATCAAAATTGCCAGCCAGCCGAGTCCTGTAATCAATGATCGACGACGAGTCTGGAAATATGTCAGGTACAACAGGCTGCTGGCGGTCAAAAAAAACAATACTGAGAAAACGATCTCTCTGCTTAACCATGATGATTTAAAGTTCAGCACTGCCAGAAAAGAATGGAATGGACGGCTTAAATGAAAGTGTGCACCCATCATCGCAACAGCAGCCGTAAAAACGATCACCAACATCGGATTGCGAATAATACGTTCGATCTCTTGATGACTGAATTTGGAATCCGAGAAGGAGCGAATCAGCCACAACACAAGCAGAGACCCAACTGCCAGTTGCATCAATATCGTATAAACAGGTAAAGCCCATTCACGGACGTTCATCGGATAGTTGCACTCCAGACCATTTCGTCTCCTAATGGATCACCACACTTTGTCTCTGCAGTTGTTCAGGTTGCAGACACGGCAGCCAACACTCAATGATCGTACCTGCACCGTTCCCAGATCGAATCGCCAGTCTTCCATTTACGCTTTCAGCGCGTTCGCGCATGGTTTGCAGTCCAAAATTCCGTTTCGAACCTGCCATCGCGAAACCGACGCCATCATCGAGAATTCGTATATGAATCCATTCGGTGTTTTCCAGGTCATTCCTGCTGATCGCCACATCCACACAACCGGCTTTGGCATGTTTTCGCACGTTCGTCAACGCTTCCTGCAGGATACAAACCAACTGAACTTCTGCCACCGAAGAAAGATTCAAGTCTCCTTCGATCTGATATGAAAATTTCGTTTTGATCCCGGTTTGAATTCCAAACTCGGTGAGATACTCCTCAACAGCCGATTCCAATCCCTTTTCCTGGGCGAGGGTGGTCCGCAGACTCAGGATGTTTTCACGCACATCTGCATGAGCAAGCTGGATCGCCTGGCGCATCTGCAAGAGTTCTGATTGCAGCTTTTCGGTTTTGCCTTGATTCAACAAGGAGCCCAGTGTTTGTACCTGCAGATTGAGGTATCCAAGCACCTGCGCCAACCCATCATGCATCTCACGTGCAATACGCCCACGCTCCTGAACAATGGACAACGACTGCAATTGGGATGTCATAAGTCCGTGCTGGATGGCAATTGCCACCTGATCTGCCATGCTTTCCAGCCAGATGAGATCTGTATCGGTATACTGTTGCTCTCCGGCATGTGCAATCCACAACGTGCCGATGGTGGTACTTTCAAGCTTCAAAGGGACAATCGCGATCGCCTGTGCGCGCTGATCGCTGAAAAAACAGACACCTTCAAACAGTTCTGCAGGCTCGCTGCCCTGGGAACGATACGAACAGGAGTTTCGCATTGCATCCTGAATCAACAAGTTAGTTACAGCAATGGATTCGTTTGCCAGCAATTTGATGGCTTCGTCCTTTGCATAACACTTCAATTCGAGGATGGAATTCTCCTGGCTTTGGATTGCCACGCCAACAAAACTTGTTGGTAATAGTTCCTGGATGTTCTTCACAATATAGACCAGGATGTCGTCCACGTGTTCCAATTCGGCGATCCTGCGACTGATGTTGACCAGTGCATTTGTCCAATTCTCTGCTGTTTTGCGTGCCTGGATCTGTGCTTGGAATGCATCGTGCAGTGCACGGTCACGGTCTGCCTGAAGTGCCAGAACCTGTCGCTTACGGATCGCTTCGAACACGTCCAACGCCTTGACGACGAAGAACATAACGATGACCGCTGAGAGCATGCGCCAGATCTCGATCGGCAGTCCGGTGGTGTTCAAAACGCTTTGATAATCCAGCCAGGCGGCCAATCCATAAGAAGGTTGAACATCGACACTTTCACCAATAAACGCATTGTGGATCACGCGATCGTAGTTATAGTAGGAAGCTGGTCCATAAGGAGCTGCAGGGACAATCAGTCCCATTACCACCGCTTCAAAGATAAAAGCGACACCTGCCCCCAGCATTAGATTCGATACATCATGTAATCCTAATTTTCGCTGTGCATACCATTGACGCAGGAAACCGATCCCAGCGAGTAAACTTCCAGGGAGGTAAAGCAAATAGCGGGTCCAGATCTCGATCGGAATTGCAATTGGTGAAGGTGTAATAAACGTTGTGGAAGCATAGGTAATCACAAATGCAATCGGAACAATGAGGATGCCCGGGATAAAAATGCTCCAGGCAGGCAATGGATCAACATTGTTCAACATCCCCCAACCAAAGCGCAACAGGATCAACCCTGTTAAAAGGTGTAAGACCACCCGCAAAATATTAAGAATATTTTCCATTTCCATCAACGAACCGCTGGTAAGAAACATATCCACCCAACCAGCTGCTCCCCCCACGAACCCAAAAGCCGCCAACCATGGAAGCTCTTTCTTTAAAGGAAAATCGCCCTCCCTCCTTAACTGCAAATACGCGGCCAGCCCTAACCCTTCAAAAGCCAAGCCGTATAAAAAATAGAGAAGTATCACTTATCGAACCTACACGCAGGATTGCGTAAAACTTTATCCTATTTGTGAATATTTTCTCAAATTATTCTACTTGTTTTAATGGGCACTGACAAATGACGAATATCATTATTTCGTGGGTGGGTATCACGGCTCGACCATATAGGGGGCGTGTAAATGAAACAGAAGGACATGTTTCATCCATCAAAAAAGGGGCAGTCACTTTTTGGTTATCTCTGGACAATCCGTTGCGCGTGATAGCTATTCGATTCCCGTTGCAGCGACCCCATCAAATGAACCGATATTTTCCCCACCCTCTGCATCTTCATTCACAAAGAAACAACTCGACGAATTCGCCGGGTTGGGTAAATCACGATAAAGCCTGGCAGACATCCTTCCGCAGTTCTGCCTTTTGGACTTTGCCCATCGCGTTGCGCGGCAGATCATCGCGGAAGACAATAGATTTGGGTGATTTGTATGGTGCAAGCTTGTTGCGACAAAAACGGATCAACTCTTCACCGGTTGCTGTTTCGCCCTTATTGAGCACCACCACCGCTGTGACCCTCTCTCCCCATTCAGGATCGAGACAGCCAATCACCGCACAGGCGCTGACTGCGGGATGCTCCATGAGCACGCGCTCAACCTCAGGTGGATAGATGTTCAATCCCCCGCTGATGATCAGATCCTTGGAGCGACCACACAGGGTCAGGTAGCCATCCACTTCAAGGTAGCCCAAATCTCCAGTCTTGAACCAACCGTCGGCTGAGAAGGACTCGATTGTCTTTTCCGGTTGCCGCCAGTATCCTTTGAAGATATTGGGGCCACGTAATTGGACATCCCCAATTTCACCGGTCGGCAGGCTCTCGCCGGTTTCCGAATGGACGATCCGCACCTCCACTCCAGGCAGTGGTATCCCTACTGAACCGATGCGCCGTTCGCCACGCAACGGATTGGAACAGTTCATGCCGGTTTCGGTCATGCCATAGCGCTCGAGAAGGGTATAGCCAAATGTTTTCTGAAAGCCCGTGAACACCTCATCAGGCAGGCGATCTGAACCAGAAGTGATGAGGCGCACACGCGACAAATCAAATTGATCTGCATTGGGCGTATCAAGCAATCGCCTGTGGATAGTCGGTACTGCCATGAAGACTGTACACTCGCCACTGGAAAGCAATTCGAGAGTCTTTTGCGCATTGAACTCGCGCATAAACAGTGTAGTCGCGCCGGCGTGCAGAGCTCCGTGCAACGCGACAAATAACCCATGCACATGGAAGATGGGCAACGTATGTAAAAGCACATCATCCGCCTGCCAGCCCCAAGCAGTGTGGAGCGCATCTAGATTGGAAATAAGATTGCCATGCGTAATCTGTGCACCTTTGGGATGTCCCGTTGTGCCGCTGGTGTAGATGATAACGGCCGTATCGGAGAGGTTGGAGACCGGAGAAGTAGAGACCGAAGATCGGAAAATAGCAATTCGTGATTGGAAATCATCAGGCACGGATGGATTGAGATAAATACATTCTTTCAGATCGGGTAGACGTGAGAGCAAGGGTTGGGTCTTATCTTTAGATGTCTCAAGCGTAAAGAATAATTTTGCTCCAGAGTCCTCAAGAAAATAGTTCAACTCATCAGGCGGATAAGCGAGATTGAGCGGCAGAGAAACGGCTCCCAATCGGATAGTTGCCAAATGAAGCAGAATAAACTCCAGACACTTGGAAAGTTGTATGGCGACGCGGTCACCTGGTTGCAATCCCAAACTTAACAAATAACCTATAGTGCGATTCACCAAACCGTCCATCTCCGCATATGTCACGCGTTGAAGAGGCGGATCAATAAATTCCAGCGCAACCTTATCGGGAAATCTCTGAACGTTTTCGGCTAAAGAGTTTAGAAAAGACATGGCTTTGTCTCGCGCACCTCATAAGAAATCAACGTACCCGCAAAACCTGCCAGCGCATCAGCACCAGATGTTTCACCGACGGAAAATAAATTAGCGATCTGCAAATGGATGTCTGTGCCTGCGATCATCGCATTGAACAATTCATGCCATAAGGTCCCCGCCTCTCCTATTGCCGCTGCCTTGAGCCACGCCGCTGAAAGGGATGTGGTTAACGGTGCAGAAACTTCAGCGATTGCCAGAGTGAGTGGTCTTGCAATTTCTGTGGAGTGAATCACCCAGGCAGCATACATGGCTCCCATGAGAAAGTCGTCACCAGATGGAGTGAGTCCAATGCCAAGACCCGCGAGTTGTTTCGCAGCAGAGCAAGAGACTTGAGAGTCTGCTGTGACTATGGCGGGAAGTAAAGCCTTCGACGCTTCGCACTCGAGGAGTGGATGATCGGCAATCGGCAATTTCATTATGAGATCAAGAATTTGTTCTCTTCTTGTCTCTAACATCGTCCAGTCCGGGCATGGATTCCAGAGCTGTGTATTGTCGTATTGGACATGGACATTTCTAAGTTTAAGTTGAGAGGATGAAATAGAAACTAAAGACTTCAAATTCAGGTGTTCAGAAAAGTCAGTACCATCTTCGACAACAAGATTGAAAGGACCATTTCCGATCTGTGGTGTGACGATAGACAACACTTCTCTGCGTTCGTTGATCAAATTACAGACAGAGTCAAAAACATGCAAAATATGCGGGTGAGTTGTTGAAGACAACCATCCAGCGCCTGCGGGGGTTAGAGATAAAGCTGATAGATGATGATCAGGTTTGATGTCAGGCATGAAGCGAATTATCCTCCTATCATCAATTCTGATGTACCATTCACTATTTCCCACAACCGATTCGAATTCAGTGGGATTTCCAAAATCTCAAAATCCACATCGTGAAGCGCATCTTCCAACGCCTGCGCAAACAGCGGACCGACGGGAATCGCGCCCGCCTCCCCTGCGCCCTTCACGCCCATCGGGTTGAGCGGCGAAAGCGTGATGCCATGTCCCGTGTCAATGTGCGGCACATCCAGGCTCGTGGGCAGGTGATAATCCATGAAAGTGCCGTTGAGCAGTTGCCCGTTCTCATCGTACGCCAGCCGCTCGTAAAACGCGTTGCCGATGCCCTGCGCCACGCCGCCGTGAATCTGCCCGTCGAGAATCAGCGGATTGATAACCTTGCCGCAATCGTGCACCACTAAATATTTCTGGATGTGGATTTGCATCGTCTGCGGATCGACTTCCACGATCATCGCGTGGATGCCGCTGGCTGTAGCGCCTCTTTCTGGACCAAAATACTCCGTCGCTTCCAACCCGGGCTCCGTACCTGGTTTGACGGCCCCACGCATCGGGTTCGCCATACCTGCGAGTTCACCCAACGAAATGGACATGCGCGGCAGGTCTTGCACTTTCACCATGCCATCTGCGAGTTCGAGTTCATCTTCGGGCGCGTTGAAATGTTCAGAAGCAAGTTTCAGGATTTTCTTGCGCACCACCTTCGCGGCTTCGTTGATGGCATTGCCTGCCACGACCGCGCCGCGGCTGGCGAATGTGCCCGCGCCCCAATAGAACTGGTCGGTGTCCCCCGTGACGACATCAATCTGATTCACATTCACGCCAAGTTGCTCCGCA